>JAISYW010000104.1 GCA_031269645.1 Holosporaceae bacterium | reverse complement strand
CTTTGCAAAGACTGTAATTAGTCTAATGCTTTGTCCTGTATAGATTTTTTTATTGGCCTCTGCCATGTGTGTAGCCAAGTCTTTTTCACCAGAGGAAAGCAGACCGATGCGCCAGGTGTGGGGCTTGCGCGCTGCTCCCGTGATGTTCGCGCGAGTTTTTCCCTGTCCGCTATTGAACATGTACGAAATATCGCCGACTTTTTTTGGATCTGACGCGCCCAATTCGTCCAAAATCAGAAGCATATCGTTGTGAGTCGCCGCGATTCCTTCCAATCCGTTATCGGTGGAGCGCCACGACCGCAGGTACTGACGACTTCCGAAAACTGACGCAGCTACGTAGAGCGCAGTACTTTTGCCCTCGGAACTGTTGCCCACAAAGTGAATTCCAAAGTTTTCTCTTTTGCATGGTTTCAATAAAATGCTTGCAAATGAAGCGCTTACGGCTAATATAAGTCGGGAATTTCCGACGCATAGCTTTCCTATTTTTTCAGTCCAGTCTTTTAGGTCGCCTTTCGCGCTAACTCCGGTCGGATCTGTATCAGATTGAAAAATAAGCAATTCTTTGGAAATCTCGCCGATAATTCCGTTTTCAGTTATGTAACAATTTTTGTACCAGCCTGTTATCTTTATAATTTTTGCGTGCCGTTCCGGATTGGAAACATTTATATACTCGCTGAGCTTGTTTTTTGCTCTTTTCCGAGTGGAAACGAAGAGTCCTTGAGCGGCTAGAATTTGATGAATTGCGTCTCCGTCTTTTACAATCATATGGTTGTAGAGACGCAATTGTTTCGTTTCGCCGCTGCGTGTGACGAATTTCACCAGCTTGCCGGTTTGATCGCTTTCGTGATCCTCTGTGTGAGCTACGACTTCAATGCGTCCTGAAATTAGAACGTATTTTTTTGTGGATTCATCGTAATACGAAAGCTCGTCTTCGCTGAGGTGAAAGCCCTCAGGCACAGATGTTTCACTATTTTCCATGACATTTTCTTCTTTGGGTTCCACTGTGGGTTGTGTGATACCTGGTGTAACATAAGCTCCGTGTTTACGAATCTGCGGTAGTACCTCGTGCGTAATCCAACGTTCAAATTTTCGAGCTTCTGGCTTGCGAGATTGCAAAATTACCTTATACAATCCGGCCTCGGTAACGGCATACATTTCGCGACTTTGGCCACCCGACACGAATTTTATTCGTGTCAGCTCATCTTCATCTAAACGTGACGCGACTTTATTCGTGTCAGATAATTCTACTGCGTTGCAAACATCCTTTAGAATCCAGAACATTTTTCCCTCATTTTGAAGGGTTCTGACGTTTTTCTGATTATAAAAGAAGACCTGTGGTACATTCGATTCTGAACCTAAGTATTGTTTAGGATTGGACTGACGCAACTCTAAGTTGAACTTTTCTGCCTTTTCACTCTCTTGGGGCGGCTCTGATTTACATTCCAGAAACGCATTTCTGACTTTTTCTGCGCCTTCCAGCAGATGAAGATCGTTGAAATCGGTTGGTTCCGTCGATTTATCTTTAAATTCAGGAATTGCAACAATTGCCCCAACCTGTTTTGCCGCTCCTTTTGCTTTTTCTATTCCTGGATTAGATGTGCATTTATACTGATCGTTGTCTGCGGCAATTGTGATTTTTGCATTGGGATATTTTTTGCGCATTGCCTTGGAAACGCTGGCAATGTTTCCTGCGTCAAATGCCACAACGACAGGCTTTTCAAGGCATTCATATATGGAAGCTCCGGTGGCATATCCTTCGCAGATTATGAGTTCGTCGCCAATCTCTCCAATTACATAAAAGCATCCTTTTTTGCGAGCTCCAGGAAAGAATTTTTTGAAGAAAGCTCCATTATTAAGTCGCCAAATCGATTGCAAAGAAACCAAATTATCATTTTCATCATGGAGAGGAATAAGTAGTTTTTCACCATGTATTCTCAGTCCATAGGATTTTACTTTTTTGGTTTCCAAATATGAATGTGTTTCGCAGTTTTTTGCACTATTCCATTCCTCTTGAACGGCAATTGCAGCCTTTGCTTGATCGAATCTTTTCTTGGCTTGAATTTCACGAATTTTGCATTTTTCATAATTATAGTCTTTTTCAAAAACCTCCCATTTTTCCCCAATGGAAAAATCTCCAAAAACATATCCTCCTCCGAATTTTCTTGCCCAGTATCTTGCATTTTTCCCCCAGCGAATGAATTTATTTTCAGTCACTTCCTCCCGGGGAAATGGAATGCCATGCTCCTGCAAAGCTGCGTATAAAATGTTCATAGTTTATTGCTTTCAATTATATAAACTTTGCAAAAATTATGAAAATGATAAAAGTCTCCATTGATTCTTGGAACCAATAATCCACCATCAACAAGAATTTGCATTTCATCACGATTGTTAGTAATTTCTCGCTCGAAAATTTTTTGAAAAATGCAATAGTAGGTTTTTCCATCAACGCGCTTTACGTATCCAACAAGGCGGAGTAGTTCTTGAAAATTTTGTCCCTCAATATCATAGAAGTTTTCCATATTTTTAATTATAAATGTCTTCAATCTTTCTGTGATTATCGCTTCTGATTCTACACTGGAGAAATTGGTGAAAAATGCATGACTTCCCAAGAATTGATAATCCATCACCATAATCTTTTGTGGATTTTTACCGCAGAGATATTCTTGAAATAATCTCATATATTGCAGCGATATAATTAGTCCGCGCAAAGATAATTCTGCAGTAAGATGTCTTGAACTACTCATGAGTAATTTCATTGGCACTATTAAATTTCTTTTTTGTTTATGAGCATTGGTAAATTCAATCAATTTTCCCCACTGCGTTGCATCCAAATTAGAAACAATTGCCAGAACCTCCACTGCATCGCAAATTTTGATTTTCATACCTTCATTGTTTTGATAAAAAACTCCGCTGGAATTCAATTTAAAATTTGTTTTCATCTTTACCTCCTCTCTCTTTTAGATTATTCAAAAATTCGCAAATCTCCATAATGTCGCCCAATGTGAGATTTTGTTTGTTGCATCCATATCTGATTCTCAGAAAATTAGATAAAATCATCCCTTGGCGATTTATCATCGCAATATTATTATTCATATTTTTTACTCTCCTATTTTTTTACCATTCGCAAGAATCTCTCCATTACTGCGTTTGCATCAACATTAGCCAAAAAGCAAACATATTCAAAGTAGACGTTTTCTTCACTGAACCATTCAAGAACTTCCCTTCTCTCTTTTTTAGAAAGTTTGGTGTTCTTTGCATCTTTCAATGCCTGAACAATTACCGATCTCCATAGCGTCCGCTCTTCGTCTATCATGCGCCATCTCTCCAAAGTTTTTGGCTCCAAAAATTTAACTACGATTTCTAAAAAAAAGATATCCGTAAAAAATACGTACGTAATTTTTACGTACGTAATTACGTACGTAATTTTCGCCCAAAATTGTTGAAAAATCAGGCCATTCGGGATGTCGATTTTTTTTGAGAGTGTGCCTATAAAATAGGCACATAGAAACCACCCTGGGGGTTTTTACGGATGTGAAGTTGAAAATTTTAGGACAAAAAATAATTTTAAAATTTGATTTAAAATTACTGATCGGCCAGATTTTGCTCGATATAATCGGTGATAAATTCAGAACCTTTTTTGCAAACCGCTGAAAATACTTTCAATGCGTTCTCGTAGTATTTTTTGATTTCTAATTCACTTAATTTGGTTTCAAAAGTTCTTTCATTCTCCATCTTTTGGTAACTTTTTTCATCCAGAAAATCTTTGCAAAACTCTTGCATCAGCACAAAGAACTTTTCGAAATGTTCGAGCGATTGCGTAACGTATCCCTGGCGATGTTTTATCACCGCTGCGTTATAATAACTCGTGTTGTAAAACAGATCCGCTCCGATGTTTCTATCTCGATCTTTTTCATTGAATATGAACTCACAATTTTCATAAGCTTCGTTTAATTCTCCCAATCTAATTAGCGTTTCCGGTTGCTGCATTCTAGTGCGCCAAACATATTCATTTATTTGCGCTTTATCGCAAACTTTTCTAGCTTCCTTAAACATTTCTTTGGCTTTTTTTAGCTGATTCTTTCTTAAATATGCATGCCCTTTTTCGGTATAAATTTTCCCAAAGCTGCAGTAGGAACTATTATCTTCGTCCGGAAGTTGACGAAGCAAATTTTCAGTTTCTTCCGCTAATTTTAGAGCAATATCATAATGCATTACGCCATTTTCCATACCACTCAAGGTTATCTTAAAGTCCGCAATTTCTCGTTTAATTATATTCTGCTCAAATGAAGCAAGATTCGTTTTTTCTTCTAAAATCCTTATTGCCGTTTTCATCAAATCTATTGCCTCATTCATACCATCTTTATTTATGTACTGATTAACGTAATTTATTGATTTTGCTGCATATGTTCTCGCCTTTGTTACGAGAGAAAATATCTCGCTGCAATTATTTCTTTCTAATTCGTTAATTGCCTCATCGAAACAGGCATTGGCAGCATCAAATTTATTGCGTCGCATGTGAATAATTCCCAGCAATCTCAAGTTGTTCGCATGATCTGTAACTTGCGATGGAGCTAATCCAAGCAACCTACTACTTTCTTTTAAAATTTTTTCTGCTCTGTTATTCTGATTTAGAAGGATATGAGACTCCCCAAGTACAATCATTATTTTTGCTGTTTCGTGTTTGCTCAGCAATTTGTATTCATCATTTAGTTGCAATGCTTTTTCCAAATAAGGAACTGACTCATCAATGGATTGTTCTTTGAACCGGTAAATATATCCGATCGTAACTCGCAAATTAAGGATTTATGGAGGCTAAAAAGCATAATTAATGCTTTGTTCCGTAAAGACTTTTATAAAGTTAATTTTTTCTATGGACTATGGTTGCAAAAGGGTTGCAGAGGGTATAGAGTCAAAGAAAGATGCATTTTACCAATGTACGGTTGTGATGTTTCGTTAGAGACGCGTTTTTATGGAGGATAAAGATATGTTTCAAAAAATTTTTGCCGCTATTTTTTGTATAGTTTTTTCTCTTAACAGCTTCTGTATGAAATCTTCTTCAGCAAATATGAGTTTTGCTGATCATGTAAGAGCCGCGAACTTTTATGTTAATGTTTTAGGCGAGAGTAATGGGGTTCGTTTATCAATTATTAATGATGGGATCGGTATCTTCAATCGTAGATTGAGCGCGGCAGAGTATGGCTCGCTTCCGGACTTAAACGAAAACGATATTTCTCTTTGTAAACAAAATGACGATGTTCTATGCCAGATATATTCGGCTTCACGTGGTGTTTTCTTTAGTTTCTTGTTCAATCTTAATGGCGACATAGAATTATCGTCCGGCGGAGCTAAAGAAACCGGAATGGCGCAAAATACCAAATTTGCTTTCCAAACAAACAAATCCATAAAAAATCACAACCCCATAGCGTTTCATCATCTCGCAATAAGTTGCGACGATTTTTACAACTATTCTGTGCTGCAAATGAATGACTACGCGCTGTTCGCAAAGTATTACTACAATGGTGGAGTTATTGATTCCCAAGGCGGACGTGCCAATGTTCCTCTCGGGCTAAAAAACTACGTTGGTATGGGTTTCATTACCCAAAAGCCAGCAGGGCCGTCTCGTAAATCTGGAATTTTTGATAATTTTGGAGCTTTTTTGGGAAGAGACGTTCATGCGCTCGGCAATCTGAGTGTCAATAGTACGGGATTCTTGAATACGGAAAATCTTTTTGTTCAAAATGGAAATATTTCAGCTGGACAACTTTTCGATATTTCCGGTTCTTTAAGTGGAAAAATAGATTCTTTCCGAGTCGCGCCGCAAACATTTGCGCATGTGGGAAACATGCAAGTAGATCCAATGAAGAATTTGCTAAATCAGGGCAATTTACATATCAGCAAATCATCCAAATTGGATGTGGAATCTCTGGAGAACGATGGAGAAATTACCGGATCACAGTCACTTGATATCCTCGTAGATACCCTGAAAAACGATAAAGGAATCATATTGGCAAAAGAGGCGATGAACCTCATAAAAAGATCAAAGGAAGGCATAAAGCAACAAATCCGAGCCGAAGAAGAGGCAAAAATAGAATTCGGCAAACTTCTTGGCAGCAAAGTGAAAGTTCAACATCACACAGATTATTATTTAAACACAATTACAGATCACTATACAAGAGATCAATTTGGCAGAGAAACGTTCTCTCACAGAACCGAAACAGGCTACGTTTTCCAACGCCGAGAAACAAAAACAGAAGAAAAGGAACTACCAGCGGAGGTTCGACAACATATTGCAGAAGCGCTGAAAGCTAAAGACAAACAATTGGAGTTCCTAAGGTTATCTCTTAGGCTGCTCGATAAAATGGAGGAAGTGCTAAAAGCTCAGATTGACGCTGCCGTAGCCGAAAACGACAGCGCTGATGATGCGATAGTAGATATTCACGCGCTCAGGTCTGTACTTAAAGCAGATGATCCGGAAAGTTTAGATCACTTTCTGCTTACCCCAAGGGTATACGATGCTATATCGTCTCACAATGTGGCGTTTCATTCACTATTGTCATTTCTAAATGGTAAAGGCGATATCAACAAAGTGTTTGCGGAGCAGAGGACAGCTCCTGTAA
>JAISYW010000124.1 GCA_031269645.1 Holosporaceae bacterium | reverse complement strand
GTTTTGAAATATCGACATTTAGCATGTCCTTGCATAAATTTTTTAAACCGTGCTTTTCTGTGTAGGTCCTGATTAATTTTGAAGCTATTTTCGTGCAATATATCGGTTTTACTTTTATATTGAACGTATAATTCAAAATCGAGACGTCGAAACGTGCAAAATGAAAAATCTTTAAAATTGAATCGTCCGTCAATAATTTGCAAAGGTTCTCGGATTTACAGGGCCGTTCTCTGTGGATTTGTACCATATGAACATCGCCGCTTTGGGAACACAGTTGCACAAGACATAGCCTGTCTCTTTTGGTTACCAATCCCATAGTTTCGGTATCTATGGCCACGCTGTTTTCAAAAATAAGGTCTGCCGGTAAGTCGTTTTGATGCAAATTCATCTAATAAAAACTCCAAATTGGTGCCCAAAAGAAGATTTGAACTTCCACCCAGTTGTCTGGACTAGGACCTGAACCTAGCGCGTCTACCAATTCCGCCATTTGGGCAGGCCATAGAAAATTATTTTGCTCTTTCCACATAAGATGCATCACTGGTATTAACAACGATTTTAACGCCGGCGTCGATGTGCGGAGGAACTAAAATACGCATGCCGTTTTCTAGTACGGCAGGCTTGTACGACGCCGAAGCCGTTTGACCTCTTACTACTGCATCGGCCTCAGTTACTTCCATTATAACCGTATCCGGCAGAATAATTCCAATAATTTCTCCATCATATCTAGTAATTTTTACAATCATATTATCCTGTAAAAAATCTGCCGCTTCTCCTATAACACTTCTATTAATTTGAAATTGATCATACGTCGTCATATTCATGAGCGTATATACGTCTCCTTCTTTAAAGAGTAGCTGACATTCTTCTTCGTCCAGTCTGACGCGCTCTATAGTTTCGTCAGATCTAAAACGTTCGTTCAATTTTGTTCCTGTCTTCAGTTCCTTAAGCTCAACCTGAACAAAAGCTCCTCCTTTCCCTGGCTTTACATGCTGAGTCTTGCAGGTTGTCCATAATTTTCCATTGTGCTCTATCAACATTCCAATCCTCAGCTCATTTCCTCCTATTTTCATGAATCTTTTCTCCAAACCAATAACGTTAATTTACGATGTTATGATTATTTTTCCAATAGCACCATGTTACTTTTGTATTTCAATGCTATGTTGAGAAAAATATTTATAAAACTATCTTTGCTGGATCAAAATTTTTCCCTGGTATCCAAGCGGTTTTTCCGAGAACGGCATTGTTTATAACAAGCGGAGGCGCTTCTTCCGGAGTAATATATAGAAAACAACTAAAAAATTCTCCTAAATATTTCCGAATTAGAGAAGTTAAGCTTTGTAGATATTCGTTATTGGTTAGTAATTGATAGATTTTACTAAAATTATGATTCAATTCAATCTTGATTCCGAACGAAGATATGGATGCCTTTGTTCCAAGCTCTGAATTTTTCCCAAGTTTTATGTCGCCAAGATAAAATCTCTCTCTACGATTCGCCCAAAAAGTTTGGAACTCTTCAACTCGAACTTTAAAACCAAAGGCGGCAACTATGATTGCTTCCAGACCTGCAGTACTCTTTTCTTTCGTCCAAAATAAATATGAAAGCCTAGATATTTTCCTATCCATAGTCTCTGGCGAGTCTCCAAAAAAAGCTGAAATCGTGCGACTCAGCATACAATTAACATTTTTGTGGCGTTGAAGACTTAAGTACCTGCGTTTGCTAATTTGATATGAAATCCCAAGTAATCTCATATTAAAAGCATTTATAAATGCCGCCATTGCGGCGTCTTGTTCCTGATCTCTTCGAAAAATTAGCTCCGCATATGGCGTTGGTAGCGGAGCATTTAGACCTGATATTGACAATCTTTCTATATAAACCGTTTTCGCGCCATTTATTTCTACAATTTTTTCTATTTCCGTTCCTCTCAAGTGAAACGAATTAATACTTTGAGTTTTAAAAGGAACGTTGACAGTATCAATTTCCTTACCGAAAGATACGGCAGATCCATGTTCAAGAATATATGCTGCCATTTCGAATGAAAATTGCTTTGAATATTTTTGTAAATATTCAATCAAAGATAGTTTTTGATTCCGAATCTCTGATTCCATTTTTTCAAAATTCCGTTTCTAGAAGTATTTTTTACCGATATATCAGTAAAAGTGTTTATTGTAGTATGAGATGATAAAAATTTTGATAAAACCATACTTAGCGGCAAACCCAAATTAGAAATTGTATCGTCAAAAGTAATTTCAACGTTAGCTCCACGAATAAATCCTCTCCAAGCTTGTTCATCAATGCGTTTTGTCGAAATAACGCTTTCAATAGATACAATTGCATCTATTTCTCCAGATAAGGAAGATTTCGATATGTCGGCAAATATGTTTAATACTTCGCGGATTTTATTAATTCCTTCGCTGCTAAATGAAAATGAGTTTAACGACAGAGCGGAAACAAGTTTCCACAATATTTCTCCATTTTTTATGGATGGCTTTTGAATTGTCGGTCTATCCGCGCAATACACTCTTTTTATTGGAGCGGGTAATTCAATTTGCAATTCTCCATGAGCAGGTATTTGTTCTGCCATATACCTATTTGTGCATAAAGTATAAGCATAGAATACCTTATCGGCAGGAAATTGAGGATTGAAGTCCAGATCTATTAGCGAAATAAAAACGTCTTCGCCCAACATGTCTTTTATGTATGTCTTTTTCCTTCTGGATTTCCAAAAAATGCCATTATTCGAGTCGTTTGATAAATGATTACATGAGAAAAATTCTGGTACAAACGTTTCGGCATTATTCTTCGCGTCAACGGCCACCATTTTTTCGATTGTGTAAATTTCATGATTATTATAACGCCGATAATCTGGCGCCAAACAATATTCAACTTGTTTGTGGTCTAAACGTAATGGTTCTGTTATTTTGGGAAATAGATTAATGGCAGGAACAGAAGATAAAGAAAAATGTTTTTCTGATATTTGCATCGAGAGGTCGCTACTCATTGGAATATAGATAAAATTTTCTCCGCCAATATCTTTTTGTGGTAAAGTCACATCGAATCCATAAAATTTATCGGGAAACAAGAAATATTCCTGCAGCAATCTGAAACCTTTATGAACTGTAGCTGGATATGGAAATAGCGATTCGTTATCTTCTAAACCTACTGGAGAGATCATTGAAGTAAATTCAAAATGTTTATTTTTTTGATATAAAACCTCTTCTTCCGTCGAAAAAATAGCCGAAAAAATTTTACCGCGCAAAAGTGCGTTCGCATGTATATAAAAACGCAATCTTGTCGGCGGTTCCTGTACTATTCCACATCTGACGCCTATTTTTAAATAATAAGTAGAACGCGCATAATAAGTTGGTAAATGTTCTTTAGGAACAATTGCTGCGGATGTAATTTCAAGGGGCAGTAACTGCAAATCGTGGGCCGTTCTGAATGAACATACTTCTCCGGAATGACTGAACGCATGCAATAACGTATTTTTAGGAACAACGCATAAAGCTTTGGAGGCGCGAGATTGATCTACATCGAAATTTACCATCACACAAGACGGGGTCGGTAAAATTAATGGGCTATATAACACGTCCAATAAAGCGTTTGCGATTTCTGGAAATTGGTCGTCTATCTGTTTCTGTAACTTTCCAGCGAGAAAAGCAAAGCTCTCTATTAAACGTTCTACGTGAGGATCTGACGATTCATTGTGAGATATATCCAATCTGCGGGCAATTTTGGGAAATTTCGCGGCGAAATCGCTACCGGCACTTCTTAAATAAGAAAGTTCATATTGATAATATTCTGATAAAGCATCTATATCGTTTTTTATCATATCAGGCGTCTATTACTACTGGAAACGACAATTGTACTCGGCGATTTTCGACAGATAAAACCGCTTCAATATTAACAAATAGAGTACTTGGATCCTTTCCAAAACCAACGACTCGTGATTTTGCATTAGTAAGTCGCGGTTCGAATGATTTTATTACGTCGTCAATACGCGCTTCCAAATCTTGAATTTCGAATACGTTTTCCGCAGACGTCGGAGCCGTTATATTTACTCCATAAGAAAACGGAGTTCTAGATTCACTTCCGCAAGCTTTCCAAACATTTGAAACTCGCGTATTTAATAAACGCGATAAATCCTTTTCAATGGAATTTTGCAACTCTGCTAAAGTTGAAATTCGTTTTGAAACTTTTTCGAACTGCGTTTCCGTATCTGAATCTATTAATGTTTCGAATAATGGAATAATATTTCCCATATAATGCCCCTATTAACTACGAATCTTCAATTTCCCAAGTGACTAGATCGATTTTAGTAGCTGCCGTTCCACCTTTGGTTCCATCCACCTGAATATCGGTGTAAGAATCCGAATAAGAAGAATATCTGAATGTGAATGCTATCTGCTCGCCGATTCTAGAAAAAGATTGGATTACGCATTTAGAAAACTCTTTATTTTCCAATGTCTCTAATTTACCAGACAGCGACGCTACTTTTTTAATTGTAATTTTTGGGATTATTACCCCTTTGGCCATTCGTCCTTGAATCATAGGGGAATGTATTCCGGAAGATATATATACCTTAACATCTTCAGCCGTAACTGCACTATCGGAACTTTTCGATCCGTCGAATAGTGAGAAACGTGATATACAAAATTCTATACCAAAAATTCTAGCGTAATCTTTGAATTCCGTTACGTTACTTTTAAAAATCGAGTCGGCAGATATAAACCACATATACGGAGGTAATTCATTATTATCGATGCCGCGAATAGTTGAATCAGTTTCATTTTGCGAAAAAAATGGACTTAAACTAATCAACCTAACCGCCTTACTAACTTTTATACAAAAGTAATGTATAAAAAGTTAAAAAATAGTATACAGATTCAATCTGATCGCTGAGATTTATCGGCGAATTTTTAAATCAAGCATAACTTTTCAGTTGACCGCATGCGGCAAGAATATCGTTTCCTCTCGATTTCCTGATAATTGTTCTAATTCCGCGAGATAATAGTATGTGACTGAATTTGTTAGCTTTTTCCATACTGCTTTCTTGAAAAATTGATCCCGGCCACTTGTTAAATAATATCAAGTTTACTTTACATGGAATTTTATGAAGTATTTTAGCCAAATTTTGTGCATCAATGCTAGAATCATTTATATTTTTCAAAAGTAGATATTCAAAAGTTATATAATCGGTATTACTATTTTTTAAATATTTTTTTGCAGCTTTGAGAATCGTTTCTATATCATATTTTTTATTGATTGGCATCATGAGCGAACGTTTTTCATCGCTTGAAGCATGCAACGATATCGCTAATTTTACTCCAAATTTTGCGAAATCGTTGAAAGACTCCCCAATAATTCCTGAAGTCGACACGGTTATTTTGTTTTTTGAAAAATTATGAGCTTTATTATTCAGCAATAATTCTAAAGCGTTCGATAAATTCTCATAGTTTAGTAGCGGTTCTCCCATTCCCATAAAAACAATATTCGTTATTGATCCTTCCAATGAATCCTTCCAAAAGAATATTTGAGACATTATCTCGGACGAACTAAGGTTTCTTATAAAATTCTGTGTTCCAGTGTAGCAAAACTTACAACCAATGGCGCAGCCAATTTGTGAAGAAATGCAAATAGTATTTCGGTTCTCTTCTGGTATTAAAACAGTTTCTATATGATTACAATCTTCAAATTTTAATAGAGCTTTTTGCGTGCCATCTAATGATTTTTGCAAAACAACGCGCTCTGGCCTATCAATTGAGCATTTTTCTCCCAAAATTTTTCGAATTTTTTGTGGAAGATCGGACATTACGTCAAATGATCTTGCTGATTTTACATGTATCCATGGAAAAACGCGTTTGGCGTCAAGAGCGCAAAGCCCTATTTCGAGAAACTTTAATTTTAATTGTTCTAACGGAAGTCCGAGTAGATTGATTTTCGATTGCATTGTTTTTTCGCTAGTTTATCTACGCGTTCATTAAATTCATTCCCCATATGTCCTTCAACCCAATTCCAGCAAACCTTGTGTTTTTGGGAAAGTTGTAGAAGTCGTTGCCATAGTTCTTGATTTTTTACAGGTTTATTTTCTGAATTTTTCCAATCATTTTTCAACCAGCCATTAATCCATTGAGTAATGCCATTTTTTACGTATTGGCTGTCCGTATATAAATTTACTGCGCAAGGTTCTTGCAATAGTTCCAGCGCTTTTATGGCGGCGGTTAATTCCATACGATTATTAGTGGTATATTCTTCGCTACCAGAAAATTCTTTTTGATTTGTTCCGCAAATAACTAGCGCTCCCCAACCTCCGGGACCTGGATTACCGCTGCAAGCGCCATCGGTATAAATTACGACCTGTTTCATACTTCTATCTTTCCTGAAAAAACATACGTTGCCGGCCCAGTTTGACTAATCGATCGATCTTCGCCGGGAATAACAAAATCTTCATTTAAAACGACCGAAAGATCTCCTCCTCGCTGGCGAACGGTAACTTTGTTAGATTTTATAAGGCCGCATTTATTTGCAAGAAACGTTGTGGCGCATGCTCCGCTTCCACAAGCTAACGTAAGTCCAGATCCTCTTTCATATGAACATTGTTTAATTAAATCTTCAGAAATAATTTTTACAAAAGAAACGTTTATTCCATTTGCAAACAATTCATTCTTGGACAACGCCTCCCCAATTTCCGCAATTTTTACTAACGGCGGGATTTCATTCAAAAATATAACTAAATGAGGATTACCAACAGAAATACAAGCGATTTTCAATATCGAAAATTCAGAAAACAAATTTGCATCGATTTTTAAATCATTTTTTAGATTTAAATTCAAGGGATTCTCGATATTTCGAGAAAATCC
>JAISYW010000106.1 GCA_031269645.1 Holosporaceae bacterium | reverse complement strand
CCGTCTTTAGGAGTAGCGCCCTCCGGAACGTGGATATGAAAATCTGTATTTTCAAAAATTTTCTGTTCTATTCCAAATGATTGCGCGCGAAATTTCACATAACTGATTGCGGCTTGAATTGATTCTTGCATAACGTCGCCAAGCTTACCGGTAAGAGTTGTCTTTCCCTTACCAGGGACGCTAATCGCCTCAATTGACAATAATTCGCCGCCAACTTCTGTCCAAGCAAGCCCGGTAATAACTCCCACAAGATTTTTATCTTCCGTTTCAAGCCTCTTGAATTTTGCAACGCCAAGATATTTATCAAGATTATCAATCGTAACGACAACATTTGTTAATGTGTCTTTATGCTCGGTGAGTTCTTTAATAGCTTTTCGAGCGATATTTGCAATTTCCCTCTCTAAACCTCGTACTCCGGCCTCTCGAGTATAATTGCGAATTATAGATCTCAAAGCTTCGTCATTTATTGATAGCTCGTCCTTTAATAATCCGTTTTCCTCTTTTTGCTTAGGAACTAAATGAGTTTTTGCGATTTCCAATTTTTCGAGTTCTGTATATCCGGATATTTTAATTATTTCCAATCTATCCAGCAGTGGACTTGGCATTTTATAAGAGTTGGCGGTTGTGATAAACATGACGTCGGATAAATCATAATCCACTTCTATATAATGGTCATTAAAAGTAGAATTCTGCTCTGGATCAAGTACTTCCAACAGCGCACTGGCTGGATCGCCCTTCCAATCTGATCCAATTTTATCGATTTCATCCAACAGAAACAAAGGATTAGAAGATTTCGCCTTTTTCATGTTTGAAATTATTTTTCCTGGCATTGAGCCAATGTATGTTCGACGATGTCCTCTTATCTCGGATTCATCTCTTACTCCGCCAAGCGAAAATTTCACATAATTTCTGCCGGTAGCTTTGGCAATTGACTTAGCTAATGAAGTTTTCCCTACACCTGGAGGACCTATAAGACAAAGTACTGATCCTTTTACTTTTCCTACTCTATTCTGAACGGCCAAAAATTCCAGAATCCTTTCTTTTACGGTTTCCAATCCATAATGATCCTGATCGAGAATAATTTTCGCTTCTTTCAGATCTTTTTTTATTTTTGTTTTTTGTTTCCAAGGTATACTGATTAACCAATCCAAATAATTGCGTACGACAGTCGCTTCCGGAGACATTGGGGACATATTTTTTAGTTTTTTTAATTCACTGTTAAATTTTTCGCGAGCTTCTTCAGATAATTTTATCTTTTTCGACTTTTCTTCCAGCTCCTTTATCTCATCTGCAGAATTTTCTGGATCACCAAGTTCTTTTTGAATGGCTTTAATTTGTTCATTTAGGTAATACTCTTTCTGACTCTTCTCCATCTGTTTTTTTACTCGATTACGAATTTTCCGTTCGACATTTATCACATCTATTTCGGCTTCCATAAATGAAATTAGTTTTTCGTATCTTTTAACGGTATTTAACTCCGCAAGTAAATCTTGTTTATCTTGAATACGCAGCACTAAATGGGCCGAAACGACATCTATTAGGTCATTAGCGGATTCCATATTTTTGATTGCAATTATTGTATCCAAAGATATGCGCCTATTTAATTTCGCATAGTTCTCAAATAGCTCAATTAATGTACGACGATATGCTTCGAGTTCAATGGAATGCTCTTCAATTGGTTTCAATACATCATATCTAACCGAATGATAACCATTATCGCTGACGCACTCGACTGCAGCAACTCTGTTTACGCCTTCCACAAGGATTTTCACAGTTCCGTCCGGAAGTTTAAGCATTTGTAATATATTACCTAAAACTCCAACGTGATACATATCGTCGAAGGCGGGATCGTCATTATGCAAACTCTTCTGGGTAAGTAAAATGATTTTTTTCCCGTTTTCTACTGCTGCTTCCAGGGCGCTTATAGATTTTGATCGTCCTACAAAAAGCGGTACTACTACATGCGGAAAAATAACAATATCTCTTACCGCAAGTACAGGACAAATATTTTCCAAATTAAAACTCCTTAGGCGGTGTTACTACTCTTTTCTTCGCCATATTTTAATACAGGAGGGCATTTACCTTCAACTACATCTTTTGTTATTACAACTTCTTCAACATTTTTGTGCGAAGGAAGATCGTACATAGTATCAAGCAATATCGATTCCATAATAGATCTTAATCCTCTCGCGCCAGTAGTTCGTTCTAGAGCAAGTTTTGCGATAGCTGAAATGGCCTCTTCTTTAAAAATCAAAGAAACCCCCTCCATAATAAATAATTTTTGATATTGTTTCACCAGAGCGTTCTTAGGTTTTGTTAAAATGGAGATCAAAGCTGTTTTATCAAGATCGTTAAGTGTAGCTATTACCGGCAATCTACCAACAAATTCCGGAATCAAACCATATTTTAAAAGATCCTCCGGCTCCACCTTTGCGAACAGCTCTCCTATATTTCGTTTATCTTTCTCTTTTATTTCTGCACCAAACCCTATGGAAGAACTGTTCCCCCTAGCCGAAATAACTTTATCTAATCCAGCAAAAGCTCCTCCGCAAATAAATAATATATTAGTCGTATCGACATGCAAAAACTCTTGTTGAGGATGTTTTCTACCACCTTGCGGCGGAACAGAAGAAACTGTCCCTTCTATAATTTTTAATAAGGCCTGTTGAACTCCTTCGCCCGAAACATCGCGTGTTATGGAAGGATTATCTGACTTTTTAGAAATTTTATCTATTTCATC
>JAISYW010000053.1 GCA_031269645.1 Holosporaceae bacterium | reverse complement strand
TCGCTCAAAAATATCGCTACGCCATCCAGAAGATAAGATTTTTCATACAATTGCCCGCCAACGCCCAGAGTAATACCGTCGGTAGCCCCATATCGATAATTAACGCTATAACGCGGCTTCTTTTTGTATTTCATTCTATGAGGATCTTCCAAATCCCACTTATGCATGCAGACAGCAGTTACGTCAAAATCACTTTTTCCTTCGGCCAACAAACCATATCCGCCAAAGTAATCTATCTTCAGGGCCTCCGTTCTGTTCAGTTGATCGTTTATCTTTAGAGTTACGCCAGGTAATTTCGCTTCTTCAGGCAAATCGTCAACGTAATACACCCCAGGAGCTAATATACGAGTAGCCACGACAGTGTCGCCGATCTTGCATTCTATTTTGCTAACTCTCGTTATAACGACAGGAGATCCAGAGTTTATTATGCTACCATTTCCACTCAATCGGAAAATACTAATCCCCAAACCGGACAAAGCCTGTTGAAAACCAATTGTATTTCTAGTAACAGTATCGCCAACAACAACTTTGAAATCGTACTTTTGATTTGTGTACGCAACCCTCGTATAATTTCTATAAAAATGCGCTTTGTTCAAGGAGTTCGTATAAGACGGCTCCAAATCTTTTTTTATTGATTTGAAATTGCCGTGGAAAAGAGCGCGATTTTCTAGGCTCGTAATTTTCGATAAATTACTCTCTCCACGCAAAACACTGCCGTAAGAATACATACGTCCATAATAGAAATCCCCATCGACAACAAAATTATCTCCAACAGATATTAAAGGCGTAATGCCCACGGCCGAAGTGTTTTTTTTACCAAAAAAGTAGTCATTATCGCGTTCATGAGCGGTTTTTATATTCAAAAAACCGTCAATTTTAGATTTTTCTTTAATTGCTTTATCACTTGTCGCAGAATCAATGCCTTGCGCGTTTTCATCAGTGCTTTGAGTGCTCGTATCTGAACTATCGGAAAGTGCGACTAGCTCTCCGAACAACAACGAACATATTAACGAGCAATATATTCTCTTTAGCTTGATAACCTCATAATAAATTTCGCTTTAAGATTAACATGAAAATGCAATTTTTGCAAAAATAAACGCAAAATTTTTGAAAGATAAAAAATATTAAAACGCTGATTTATCAGCACGTTCATTAAATATTCTTTTCCATCTAAAGATGCATTTTTACAACACAAATAAAATATATTTATAAAACAGATTGTTTTAGAAGAAGAATTTATATAGTTTTTAATTAAAATGTGAGGTAAATATGAAAAAAGTGATGCTTGCTGAAATCTTCATTGTTTCCATTGTTATGATGGGAGAAGCGAGGTGCAATGCAGATTCCCAGTGCGAAGCATGTGAAGGAACAATAGATGGTTTTTTCTGTGGTGGCGGTATTGGATATGAATTTTCTGAAAATGAAGCTTCATCGAACAAAGCAAAAGAATCGCAAAAAAACAATCGACCATTCGGAACGGTAGTGATTGGGGCCGGAAAAGGTATGCATGCGCATCCGGTATATTTTGGAGGAGAAATATCGGTTGATTTATCATCGACTAAGCATGCAAGCGTCAAACTAAATGGTACGGAAATTAAGATGCGAGGAAACGGCGTCGCTCCGTCGTTTTGTTTTAGAGTTGGATACCTAAGCCCTGCTACAAACTTTATGATGTTCATAAAAGCTGGTGGTGCACAAAAAAAATCCACTATGGAATACTCGATTAACAGCTGTCCTTATAAAATAACAAACGCCAAATTAACACCGATTGTTGCGCTTGGCGTAGAGGCTGCTCTGAAAAGAAAAATCGGTGTGCGTGCGGAAATTGAATATGAAATGGAAAATAGCAAATCGAATGATGAACACAAACTAAAATCCGGTCCCGGGCTAAAATTAAAGCTGATATTTACATATAAGCTGCTTTAACGGTTTTTTTTATGAATCATAATACGAATTGTTAAATGGCTGTATTCCTCAGCGTTTGAAACTTAAAAAGCTGATGCTGGAACGTTAAAAAAATTCTGAATTTCCCATACTCAATAATGTGAAATTACTGAATAGAATCCTGTATACACTCAACAAATTCTCGTATTTCTTATAAAATTGCTTTTATTTTTCGAAATCACGAAATTTATTATCCGGAACAAACGACCTAAATTCATCAAAACACACCAGATCGCACACAGCTGGGGAGCAAACAGCTCCCCAAAACATACACCAACACAGAACAAAAAGGCAATCAAAAGAACTACAGATTGGTGTCTTTTATTTGTCTACCATACAGAAGTTGTTCATTAGTCTCTTCTTCACGTTTAGCAGATTTTCGATCACCATCATGAGTAACGGTCGTTCCCTGAGGAGTTTTTCTAATTTTTGTTATGTAGCCGTTGTCGTCAAAAAACCATTCTTCAACATCGCCGATCTTGGAGTATTTTTTCTCAGTTCTATAGCTTTTGACTTTGGCATTTCCATCATTTTTTGAGATTTTCTTCGTATTTTCGATAAATTCATTGAAATCATCTAAATTCCACCACTTTCCCCAAAGATTCCTTCTGAAATGTTCAAACTGTTCATCAAACGATTTTGCCAACAGGACGGCATCATTCTCGTCATTGCTCCTGACATCATCAGAATCGGCAATTTGTTTGAGGTTATGTTCGCGCCTTTTCTTTCTAATGTCGGCTCCCTGTTTATAATAATCGTCATATGCTTTAAACCATCTTATTGTTCCATACAGAAACAACGTGCTTCCTCCGAAAGGTTTAATAATTCTTATCAAACAATCGCCATTTTTATATTCAACGTCGCAACTTCCATAAAATGTTTCCCTGCTATATGTTCTCGAATATTTTTTATCTAGATCGGTTATTAAATCAGCAGCGTTGCCATTCTTATATTCGAGAACCAGAGCTTCTACCACGCCTTCTTGATTAGCGAAGATTTTGGCAAATGTAGGGCGATTATCATTTATAGAAAATCCTTCGGTATTAAGATAAATTTCTTTATATCCTAATATGTTTTCTGGTTTTGTCGTAGACGGTTTGTTTGAAGTATTTTTTCGAATATCCTGCGCATTAGCTTTTCCGATTTCGATACCAAATGGACTTGGATATGCAAAAGAATTCAAACAACTTAAGCAAACAAAAGTTATAGCTAACTTCTTAAACATTTTTTCCTCCTTTTTTCTAAAATAAAAAGTTAACGGTTAATAATATCGCAACTTTATTAATAAAAAAATAATATCGGCTTAAATTTTAATGCGAATAAAAGTTTACTGTAGTTATGCGTAAATTATTAATGTTATATTACATGGAAGCTAGATATAGCGCCTTCGTTTTCTGGAATTTTCGGCTGTTCCAAACAATCAATTATGCAATTTATCATAAAAAATCAGTTAGTTTTTTGTTTCTCAAAAAAACATTTAAAATTGTTTGTATTTATTGTATTCATAAAATGATTGTATATAATCTCACTACATATCAGTAATTGAGGAAATAAAAGTGTTAAATAATTATATTGTCGCCGCAGTTACTCCGTTTAAAAACAACAAACTGGATATAAAATCATTTGAAAAATACATGTATCGCCTCATTGGTCAGGGAGGAATTTCTGGAATAGTAGTTTGTGGTTCTACTGGAGAATCTCTGTCCATGTCAATTCATGAGAAAGTTGAACTAATTAAAACTGCGTCCAAGATAAACGATGGTAGAGTTAAAGTATTAGCCGGCGTTATTGATCCTATCACTAGCAACTGCCTTGAACTTATAAAAAAAACAGAAGAATTTGTTGACGGCTTTTTATGCATATGTCCATTTTATATCAAACCATCTCAAGAACAAATATATAGCCACTTTAAAATCCTTAGCGAAAATACTGCGCGGGACATTGTTTTATATAACAACCCCGGTAGAGTAGGAACTAGTATTGTTTTGGATACGTTAAAAAGACTTTGCGAACTTAACAATGTTGTTGCCATAAAAGAGTGTGCTGCGGATTTGTCTAGATTCTTATGGCGCTCGTTGGTTAAAAATGGGTTCTCTTTTTTGAGCGGAAACGATGACTGCGCTTGTTCCGCCATTGCTATGGGGGCGCATGGGATTGTTTCCGTTAGCGCTAATATAGCTCCCGATTTGTGCGTTAAAATGTATAATGCGTTTAAGACGAATAATATCGAGCGTTTTGAGTTGCTACGGGATACGTTGACTCCATTACATGAGTTGATGTTTATGGAACCAAGTCCCGCTCCGGTCAAGTATGCTTTGAGCAAACTTGGATTGATATCGGACGAACTGCGTCTGCCGCTAAGTCAAATAAGCGATGCTCTTCGGGATAAAATCGACTCGTATATGAAAAAAATAGGTTTGATTTGATAAATGAGTGGA
>JAISYW010000010.1 GCA_031269645.1 Holosporaceae bacterium | reverse complement strand
GACAGAGTCTAATAAAACCAGAAACAGACTATTCTTGAATTTTCATTTGATAAGGGATTTCAACAATTATGCGAGTTTGCTCGCTTTTTCGTTTCTTATATAGCAAAGCCGTCTTTAGAATAGTGGCAGTTTGGTTATGTAAAATGTTTTGCCAAAATTTTCCAGGAACAAAGCTCGGCATGACAACTATGGTTTTTCCTCTTTCGGATTCTCGTTCATCTTGCTCGTGTAAAAAGTCTAAAAACGGATTTACCAACGATCTGTATGGCGATTTTAATATCGCTAAAGGCATAGAAAAATTCATTGCTTTCCAAGTTAGTTTTAAGCGATTCACTTCTCGTTCGTCGACGTTAATTACAACGGCAGTTACGTCTTCCGATAAGGAAGCCGCGAATCTTAACGCCGAAAGAGTGCCCTTATGAATTCTTGATATAGGAATAACGACTTTTGGCTTGGTGTTTTTTAGAGGTTGTATTAAATTTCCCAATCTTCCCCTTTTTAGGTCTAGCTCTACATTGGTTGCTTCATATCTGCGATTTATTTTTTTGAACAAACAAAATAGAATAGGAACTAAAATCGCCACTATCCAGGCGCCGTTCAGAAATTTGCTTTCCATAATAATCAAAAGAGTTAGGAATGTTAAAATAGCCCCAATAGCGTTTACAGCCACTTTAATAGGCCAATTTTCGCCTCTATTAACGGCCCAGTATTTTACCATTCCGGCTTGAGAAAGCGTGTAAGAAATAAAAACGCCGAGCGAATAAAGAGGAATTAGTGCGTGAGAATCTCCTTTAAACATGATTATTATCAGCATAGCCATTATTGAAAGTACTATAATTCCATTGGAAAATGCGAGGCGATCTCCTAAGTTTGCAAATCTAGTAGGAATGTATTTCCTTTTGGCTAAAGTATAAGCGAGCCCAGGAAAACCAGAAAACGAAGCGCTAGCGGCGGTTAACAAAATAGTGGCGCAGATAATTTGAACGCAATAATACATAAACCCCGCACCAAAAACATATCTTGCAATTTGAGAAATAACGGCTTCTTCATTATTAGGAATAATCGCGTATTTATTCGCCAAAAAAGTAATCCCTAAAAATAGGATTGATAGAATAACTACCATCGCCGCCAGAGTTATTTGAGCATTCTTATATTGCGGATATTTAAAAGAAGCAACGCCGCTGGCGATAGACTCTATCCCCGTAAGAGCGCAGCAGCCGGAAGCAAATGCTCTTAAAGTTATCACAAAAACTAAAGCATTACTTGTATTATAAGGTATCATAGGAATTTCCAGATATGGAGTTTCCATAAAAAAACCGCATAATATCATTAAAAATATGATCCCTATGAAACAATAAGTCGGCCTAGATAAAACGGCAGCAAGCTCTTTCGAGCCTCTCAAGTTTGAAATTGTAATAAATAATAACGCAATTAAACAAAGCGAAACGTTATAGTTGCTCAAATACGGGAATGCGGATACAATCACGTGAATTCCGGCAGACAAACTCACGGCAACCGTTAGTACGTAGTCAATCAGCAAAGCTGACGCTGATATTAGCCCTAAAAATTCACCAAGATTTTGATGGGCGACGGTAAAAGCGTCGCCTTCCGTAGAGTAAGCGCTTATCGTTTGCCAGTATGAGATTGATATTACAATCAGCAAGCCAACTATAATTCCAGCAATTGATAAAGAAAACGAATATGCGGCTATTGCGCCGAGAGCGAGTAAAATTTCTTCGGTGGCATAAGTCACAGACGACAAAACATCGGCAGAAAAAATAGCTAACGCTTTGAATTTTGTAAGTTTTTCAAATTCCAGATTTTCCGTTTTTAGCGGATCCCCAAAGATAAAACTACTTATCCTCATTGGCGTTTTTCCGACGCTTTTTCAACTCATTTATTTCCGATTGCAAGTCTAGACGCTTTTGAACTTCAATATTATTTGATTGAATTAATTCGAGAATTCGTTTCTGAAGATTTTTTATTTCGGCAATAATAATGTCCATATAATTTCTAGCATAAGCCACAAACTGCGCATCGGCTTTATTTTGTTCTCCGCTGCGATAGTCAAATAACGCTATCGGATTGCCTCCAATATTGGGAATTACCCAAGCGGTGTCGACTTCGGCACTTTCCAAAGTATTCCAAGGCGCAGAACTGGCGTTTTTCAATTTTTCTTCTAATAAATTAATATCTTCCGGCGTTAAAATTTGCTTCATACATCTTCCGGCGGTTCGATTTCTATGGACTCTTGAGAAACCTGCTGTTGTGCCTCTTCGGCAGATTTAGCTATGACCAGCTTGACGTTAACCGCTACTTCCGGATGCAAATTTATGGAAACATCGTAAATTCCCAACATTTTAATCGGCGTATTTAAGTTAATCTGTCCAGGTTTTACCGTAAATCCTACTTCTTTTAATGCGATGGATATATCTTTATTGGTGACAGATCCATAAAGATGCTCTTTTTCACTAGCTTGACGAACTAAGGTAACGGAGACATCCCTCATTTTTTCGGAAATTTCTAATGCCGACGCTCTTGTTTCGGCATTGGCGGCTTCAATTTGCTCCCTCTTATCATCGAAATATTTGATATTCTCTCTTGTCGCCCTCAACGCTATTTTTTTTGGTAATAAATAGTTTCTAGCAAATCCGGGCTTAACATTTACCGAATCTCCAATAGCGCCTAACTTAGTAACCCTTTGCAACAGGATAACTTTTACGTGTTCCATAAATCACCTTAAAAACGAAATTTCTTTTCTTATATATTATCGCTAACAACAAAACTCCCGAGCGAGTGCCAATAATACAGAATATAACCGAATAATGCAATCTCGTCGTATACGTTCGCTATTCGTTCAGATATTTTAAGCAATCAAGAATAAGAAAGTCTGCGTCGCATCAATGTTTAATATGATTAAGGAAAATCGATCTTATTTTTTGCAAAAGGATGACATCTTATCAATCGAAAGAGGCTTTTTGCGATTCCCTTTATGATTCCATACTGTTTCAGAGCTAAAATCGCGTATTCTGAGCATGACGGATAAAATTTGCATTGCGATTTCAGATAACAAGAAGTCGTTTTTTGATAAAATCTGACTAATAGAATGATTAACTTTTGCATTTTTGTATTTTATTATTTAAAAAACCCACGGCTTTTAACGCCGAACCAACGATTATATTCCAATTTGCGTTAAATATGGGTTTTTTGGCGATAAAAACGTAATCTAATCCGATGACGCCGTTTTTTGGCAATATCAAATCGGCGACTGCCCGCATTCTTCTCTTACACCTATTTCTAACAACGGCGTTACCAACCTTTTTGGAGGCCGTAAAACCAACGCGAAATATTCCCGAAGCGTTGCGACCCGCCTGCGCCAAAAAAAGGTCGGTCCTAAAATAAAACCCCGAAGACGAGGTCCTAAGAAAATCTTTTCTTTTGCGAATATGAAAGAACTTTTTCAAAAGAAGCTACGCCGACAGCCGCAAGCGCCCTTTCGCTCGTCTTGATTTTAAAACGCGCCCCCCCGCGAGAGTTCTCGCCCTAAAACCATGCCTACGCTTGCGGATTATTCTGCTCGGATTATAAGTCGGCTTTGCCATACATCGCTCCCGGTAATATATGTGTGTCAGTCTAAAATGTTGCCAACAAAAAATCAAGTAGATAACTAACTACCTACCTGTATGGTCCCATATAGTGGAGCACTAAAAGAAGAAGTAATATTAAACAAGGAAGATAATACCATTTCCCGTTCTTAACTACCGATAATATTTTGTCGTTATTGCTATAATTTTTTTGTTAACATTATAGGAGGTTGCAGATGTCCAAGAAATCGAGTTATTTGAGCGATGAATTGTCCCAAATCGCGAAAGAAGAATTGAGGGGGATTAGGTAAGAATGCTTTGGTCGCGAGGAAGTTGGAGGCGATAATAGCAGCCTGCGAGCACGGTATTTCGGAAGTAGCAAAAATTTACGATGTAACTCACAAGACTCTAACTTCTTGGATTAAGAATTTTTATCAAGCAAATTGGAGAAATTAAAATCTCCCCCCGATCGTCGTTGAAAAACCATCTTAAACGACTTAGACAGAGAAGTTCTCAAGAAAATTATTGATGAGAATTCTCAGGTCATGATCAACTTTTTAGTGCAAAAAGCAGAGGAGATTTGCGGGAAGAGAATAAGCAAAAGCAGCATACACAGAGAGATTCAAAAGATGAGGTATTCTTATATAACGCCTCGTCCGCAGCATTATAAGCAGGACAAAGATAAAGTGGATACTTTAAAAAAACATCAACCATGAGTTGAATAAGGAAGACTATGTCGACGTTTTATTTTTCGACGAAGAGACCTGGAATGCAGCGCAGGGCATCTTCAAGAAAAACGCGACTGGACAAAGGAAGCCGCGCTACATGGCTCCATCGTTTCTGAGGGGGATTATCCACTGTAGCTGTGGCGCACTGATGAGACACGGTTGTTCCAATAATCACGGTCTCATATATCGCTACTATACGTGTCTCAATCATCTGAAAATATAAGACCTGCTCATCGCCTCACAAAAACATTTCGGCAGAGCCTGTGAAGCAGAGTATTATCGAAGAGGTCTTCAAAATCATCAAATCGCCGGAAGTCGTCGTGAACCTGAATCGATTGGCCGAACAGCGCAAAGACCTCAAAAAAGAGGAACTCATGACGGCTCTGAAAAACCTCAACGAAGCCTGGAATTATCTCTACCAGGCAGAACAAGAGAAAATCGTCCGAATGCTCGTTGAGTCCGTGGAAATAAAAGAAAACGGCATCAAATTGCATTTAAACTTGAGCGGATTTGATAATTTATTCGTGGAGCTCTCGGCATGAAAAACGAAGTAAGGAAGAATTGCTCGGGTTTGCTGACATCGGAAGCAATTGTTACTCAAAAGTTGCAACAGAATGATGCAAAATCAACGGATCAAACGTCACGTTTGACGAAAGAAGTCTTCATTCCGCTGAAAATCGACACGAGAGTCGGCAGAAAACCCAACATAATCAAACCCGACGACTACTTTGCAAGAACTCATCTCATGAAATTACTGGCCAGAGCCCGCATCCTGGAAGACCAACTGACAAACGCCGTCGGAATCTCCTACGCCCAATTCTGCCTGCAACACAAAATCTCACAACGATACCTGCGCTCGCTAATCTCTCTCAATAACCTGAGTCCGAAAATAAAAAAAGCCATCGTCGAAGGCTACGTCCCAAAACACTTGAACATACAGGACATCACTAATTGCAGATTCTCAGCGATATGGAGCGAGCAAGAGGCGTGGTGCTTCAATAAAAACTCATATGAAGTATAATCATGTTCAATTTTTGTGTAAATTATGAGGAATCGTAGCGCAAAAGCCGGAAAACTAGCTGCTATAAAAGGCATTACAACGCTTTCACAATTCTGCAAGATGCACAATCTCTCTAAAGTATGCGCTGCCATGGTCTTGATCAATAGCTTTTTTTCAGCCATAAAATAAAAGCCACTATCATGAACGAACGGATACCTCCCGAAACACCTGAACATGTAGGAGATTGCGAACTACGACTAGAACACCATTGATATACTTCAAGATTTATAAATTATCCGTAGCTTTTGCGCGCAACGTTGCGTCTGCAGATTTCAAGCGAGGTTGGCCATGTAGAATTTCCAGAGCAGATGTTGGTCGCCTTTTTACAATGGTCTTTACTACATTTTCAAAGGCAATTGAAGTACGTGGTAACTTCCCTTCTGTTTCAAGTCTTCTTTGCAAGGTTTCTTGAATCTCCCTAAAATCAGACGAAGTCAAGGGCTGGCCTTCTATTTTAATATCTGCCAAGTCTTCTTCTTCTGGATAAAACGAAGCTCCAACGAAATTATACACTCCGCTTTTTAAAAGATGAAAAACTGAAAACACGGCTATTTTGTTTAACAAATGAGTTCCTGCACTATTGGAAACTTCAGGCAAAACATCAAAGACATCGGACGTTACCTGTTGGAAGTCAATTCCTTCTTCTTTACTCAGTTCTGCGCTGACAGCGGCTAACCTTGCTTTACAAGAAACTTCTATGGAGCTATCTCCAAACAAAGTTTCTCTTACTTCGTTAAGTTTGCTTAGGTACTCAGACCTTTTGTCTGTTATATCAACAAGACCAGCATCACAACTAAAAACTAAAACGGCATTCGCAACTAAGAACATAAGCATCTTTTTCATATACGCACCTCCTTGTTTAAGTAAAATTATATCAACTTTTGATCACACACGCAAATTAATTTATTGCTGGCAAATTAATTCGGCAATCATGATTTCGTGCAACGGGAGCATTATGCGCCTGAGTATCTCCTATATGTTGATTAGGTGCACCCGCTTGAATTGTACCACAATGATACCTAATTAAACCATTGTATATAGGGGCTCTGATTTCATCTGGCACGCTTTCTGTTCTTCCTAAAACTATATATGGCGGAAAAGAGTGATCAAATTCCCATCCTGCAGCAGTACCGCCAGGTATAAATAACGCTTGTGCAGGAGCGGGAGCTGCCAGAACTGGTCCTATTCCAATATGTAGGGCATTAGCCAGCGCTTGGGCGTTAACTGTAGTTGCCGCGCCCAAGAATGTTGCATATGCAGCAGCTCCAGCAGCATCACCTGGATATGCAAATCCTGCATCTCTAAATGCGGTCAGGTGTGTTACAATGGTATTGAGCATATTGTTGCGATCAGCGTTGTGTCCAGCAACACATGCAACATCGTCAGCAAGAAGGATTAATCCATTCATTACACTGTTCGCAAAAATCTGGTGATTAGCAGCGATGATAGGTTGTAAAACGTATTCGCCACCATAAAATAAATTCAGAACATTCTGAACATTATGTTGATTTGCATTGAGGGCGAGTTCATTTATAGCATTTGTGAGATTTCCAGCAGGAATGGCAGCAGCCGTAACGAAAGCATTCAATATCGGAGCAAGGCGTTCGCGTATATCTGCAACTGTAATATGCGCAGTAAGCATCACACGAATTTGGTTAAACAATGCTTGAGCTGCTGTATTTACCAGCGCAATATTCTGTACTATATTCGCACCGTTTACAGCAAATACAGCTGGAACAAACAAATTAGCATGAACTGCTGGCACAACATGTTCAAGCACAGCATGACCATTAATTATCGGTGCAACAAATGCAGCCGGAAGTGGGTGTGGCGGAGCATGAATTGGAATACCAGGATCTCGCAATCGAATATTTATTGCTGCGCCCTCTTGTCCATCATGCCCAGCGCATTCAGTATGAGAGCAAAGACCATAACCATACCTTGCAAAATTATCAACTTCTGTTGATTTAGTCAGGTAGTGGCCCCCAGATGATACTTCTATAAGAAATTTAGCATTTATACCATTAAAATTATTTAACCCTCTTGGATTATCTTGTGCATCAGTATTATTTCCATAATTTATCCTTCTTGAAAGTCCTGCAAGACACCTAGTACAACGGGCACACGGATCCATAGATGTTCCTATGTGGAGGACGATGAGCCTAATTGCTTGACGATTTGCACCTCCTCCTGCTCGAACTAGTAATTGATCAATGTTCCATCCCAATCTTATTGCTTGTAAAATGTTGTATAAGAGCTTTCCTTCGGTACAATTATATCCATGTAGAAGATTGCAGCCTAAGAGTTCATTAAATGCATCTACGTTTACATTGTTAACGCAATAAGTAATGACATCATTTGTAATATTACCAGCTTCAATTTTCGCTACGTAGACTCTATTTGCATTGCTGGTAATCACTTTCGAGTAAGCATTGAATGTTCCTACTGGATTTTCAACAACGATGGTCACTGCGGCTGCAGACGCGC
Source organism: Holosporaceae bacterium (assembly GCA_031269645.1). Taxonomy (GTDB): domain Bacteria; phylum Pseudomonadota; class Alphaproteobacteria; order UBA3830; family UBA3830; genus JAIRZM01. The sequence goes on along the minus strand of JAISYW010000010.1, from coordinate 1,215 downwards.
TTACACAGCTCCATCTGTGAATTCTATTCACGTTGTGCACAATATTAGCCAAATGTCGATGAATAATATCCGGAGTAGCATTTTGTTGCCAATTTGCTGCTGGCATAAAAAATATCTCAGGATGTTGTAGAGTATTCCATTGTATAACTCCATTAAATTCCCAATTCTGTATGTTTAAGCCATTGCCAAGATGATCTTGTAAATTAAAAGTAAAAGTATTCCTCCATCTAAAACCTTCATCTTCAATGGTGGCTGCATGCTGTGTACCGAAAAGATGCTCTCTAGTATTAGGGCTCCATGGAGCGCAAATTGCTTTGTTCGCATAAATTAATGTAAAAATACCGTATAATATAATTCTCATTATTTCTTGCAATTTTTTTGGCATATTATTATGTTTAAATTTACTTCATTAACCATGATCTTAAAAATAACTTAAGAAAAAGTTAAAAGTTTTACAAAAAAATACTAATTTTCTATGAGCTGATTTCAGCAAACTGACGCATGGATCTCATCTTTTGATCAGAAAATAATCTAAAAACCCTGGAAAATAAGCGCTAATCCTTTAACGAACATGATAATTACTTCCACAAAGCATCCATGGGAATGGCCCATAAATTATCTCCAAATTTGGCAATATTTCTTCCTGTGTACAGTACAATTCCGACAAACTCATTCATTTTCTTTGACATTTTTTCTCTGAACCATTTTATATGTTTAAAACTGTCACCAGATACATTCGAACCGGATTTCACTTCAATCGCAAGGATATCATTATTACGGTTTTGTATAACAAAATCTATTTCTCTTTTTTCGGAGTCTCTATATTGATACAAAAAAAATTTTCCTGAACAAGCATCTATTTCTGCCACCAATTGATTGTGCACAAAAGTCTCTATCAATTTACCGCATTTATCCTGATCAAATTCTATTTGATCTAAATTCCATCCCAATATTTCTGCCATGAGACCTGTGTCAGACATGAATATTTTTGGTTTTTTGGATACATACTCATAATCCGTTTTCAACCATGGCGATACTGTATCCACCAAGAACATATTCTGTAGTATGGAAAAATATGAGTCGAATGTAGGTTTTTTGATCGATAAAGCAGACATTATGCTGGTTTTATCCATAAATTTCGATGACCATGCTGCTAAAACTTTCATTAGTTCTTTTATTGCATCGTGTCTTCTAATGTTCGATATGTCTTTCAGA
>JAISYW010000004.1 GCA_031269645.1 Holosporaceae bacterium | reverse complement strand
AATTGACAATTGCCTTAAAAAAGTATGGTTATTTGTTAGATAAAATAAGGATATTTTGGGGAGTTAGTGATAGTAAAAACCTCCACTTTTATTGTTTTTATTCTAGAGCTGATCATTTGTCTGGAACATGTTTAGCAAATTTTATTTATGGTAACGACATTTACGCTATGGTTTTAATGTGTGGCCCGTCTTTGGTTCCTGATGTATGGAGTTTGAATGAGCATTTAGGCATTATAGCTCATGAGTTTTCGCATGCTATGTGTGACGCCGCCTATGAGCAAGACCAATTGGAAAAACTAACTTTAAAGTTCAAATCTCCAAATGCTATTGTGGCAGGTTGGTTTTTAAATGAGGCTTTAGCGATAGTTCTTGGGAATGGTTTGTTTAAAGAAGCAATTTCTAAAACAAAAGTAAATTTAAAAAGAGCAGAATACTGTGCCAAAGGATTCGCTCCTGCTCTATACGATCTCGTAAAATGTTATTTTGATAATTCAAAAACCATCGATGAGTATTTCATAGAAAGTGCTGTAAAGATTTTTGACAAAGTCTACCCTAATGGATATACAGACCCAAACATATACTTATATCATGTATATGCAATATATCCAGATGATATAAAAGAGCATGAAATCATATCAAAATTATCTAAAAAAACTATTGTTTCTTCTTTTTATTATACGCCGTTTTCAAAGTTAACAAACAATAAAGTAAAGGATGTAAGAGATGCAAATTCCACAATAATGGTAATTTTTAGGGATAAAAAGCAACTAAAAATGCTAAACAATTTGCTGCCGCCATTTAACGATAAAAGAGCTGTTAATCTAATTCATAAAAACAAAAGAACTTATGTCTTAATAAAAATAGACGATAAGCATTCTTTGGAAGATTGTATCAATGAACTGTTTTCCAGAGCTAATAATTGAAGGCGTTCATAGAAATAGATTTCAACAATTAGAATACTCCTTTAGGCTTGTTCTGCTCTTTATATGCTTAAATTCAACTAAGGAACGTGTTCTATGAAATTGTTTGGTTCTTACCCTATTAAATTTGTGTGGTCGCTGACAAAGGAATATCTCAAAGAATTTTGTCATTCTTCAGTTGTAATTTTCGTTCTGAGAGTCATTGGATTTATTTCTCCACTTCTTACGATGATTCTGATAGACGACGTGCTTCCGCATTCCAAAACTCATACGCTTGCCGCTGTAATGTTGGCCATGGCGGGACTGTATATTATCGAAACGATTTTGAACACTCTTGTTGATTGGATGATGTTTTCCAGTTTTGCGAGACTATCGACTGATATATCGACTAGTATTTTTGATGCTCTCTTTCGATTGCCGTTCGAGTTTTTCACCAACAATAGAACCGGAGATACGGTATCGAAAATTTTATCGTCGAATACGTTAAGAACATACCTTTCAGAAAAGCCCATGAAACTAATAATGGATCTGTTTTTCGGAATTGCTTTTTTGTTTTTCCTAATTTATTTGAGCTCTATGCTTACGTTTATCGCGGTAATAACGGTACCGATGGATTTCTTTGTATCCTATTACTGGACAAAAAGACGACAGAAACTGGCAGATCATTCCGTCGTCCTCGCCAACGATCATAATGGAACATTGGTGGAATCTGTTGGAGGAGCGGAGACCATATATCAAATGGATGCTGGCGAATTTTTTCATAAAATTTGGTTCGACGAAATATTGAAAATACTTCGCAATTCTATTTCTCTTAAAAAAACAGATACTGTGTTTTCTATCGTACAGGGATCAATCGGAAAAATTTCATACATCCTAATGTGGTGGTACGGTATGTATCTTATCATAAATGGAGAGCTAAAACTTGGACAATTTATTGCATTTACAAGCTATGTCGGACAATTAACCGGACCGATAATCAGTATCTGTGAACTATGGAAAGATTTTCAGACGACGGCCATTGCAGTTGATAAACTCAAAGATATCGTTACTCCAGAATCCACATCAGAAAACGCAGTTTCGCTGCCTGCAATCAAAATAAATGCTGGAGAAATAGAAATTCGAAATTTATCTTTCGGATACCAAGATGAAAATCTTGTGCTTGATAATATTTCGCTCAACATTAAACCGAGAGAAAAAGCTGGTATTGTCGGCCCAAGCGGATGTGGAAAGACGACCTTTGTCAATTTATTACAGAGATTGCACATGCCGACGAACGGTAGCATTTTGATCGACGGTCAGGATATTTCTCTTTTTGATTCGGTTTCTTTGAGAAAATGTTTTGGCATTGTGAGTCAAACTGGAGTTCTCTTCAAAAGATCGATTACGGAGAATATTACGCTTGGATTTCCGGAGGCTACCAAAGAAGAAATTATCGAAGCCGCAGTTTGCGCCGGAGCTCATGAATTCATCTCAAAATTATCGATTGGTTATGAAACTTTGGTTGAGGAAAGAGGTTCGAATTTTTCCGCCGGCCAATGTCAAAGAATTATGATCGCTCGCGCCGTTATCCGAAAACCGAAAATATTCATATTTGATGAAGCAACCGCTGCTCTCGACCAGCAAACCGAAGAGGAGGTTTTAAAAAACTTATTTGAAATAGCGAAAGACAGCACTGTCATTATGATTTCTCATCAAAATGCTTTCAGACAATATCTGGACCGTGTTGTTGAAATTAAAAATGGGAAAATAGCATGACGGATTTGAAATCGCTATTTCCACATATCGATTATAAATCTGTTTCAAAGATTATTGCTGCCATTTTTCTGGCTTTTACACTAATAATTACTCTGATACCAATAAATATTACGTCTAAAGGGGAAGGACGCACAATTGTCACAAATGCGATTCAAACGATACAGGCTCCGGAATCGGTAACTGTTCTGAAAATACATATAAAGGAGAATCAGCAAGTAAAAAAAGGCGATTTGCTAATCGAATTTGATACAAAGATTTTGGAAAACGAATTAAAAAATCTCGAGCACACAAAAAGTATACTGTTACTGACCAACGAAAGAATCAACGCCTTACTTGAAAAACGAGAGCCAAATTTTCAGAACATAACAGCAGAAAAATTACTGATACA
>JAISYW010000127.1 GCA_031269645.1 Holosporaceae bacterium | reverse complement strand
GCCTATTTCAGGATTACGTTTATACAAATAATATTTTTGGCAAGAATTCGAGCAAGAATAGGAAATCAACCAAACGTCATCTGTATCATTTCTTGAAATAATATTTAGGTTACGCCCTTGTGCCTGGGGTTTCAAGTAAGCAATATCTTTTTCTATGGACTTATCGGCAACAAAAATCTCCGGTTTTAAATATTCAACACAAAAGCACTGAGGCGCAAAGGTTTTGGGATCATATGTGAAACCTTCAACATCGGCCAAATTACTTTCGAAAAGAATTTTTGAAGTTCCGTCGGACAAATCATATGAAACAAAAGCGCATTTATCGCGCCCTACCGAATCAACGGCGTACACAATTTTGTTATCAATATGGAAATACATGAAATTCGTATTTTTTGTATCTTCATACGGAATTTTTTTAAAAAACTCGTTCTTCCCGTTTTTTACCAAATAGATATTGCAACTACCGTCCGTAATCATTTCGGAAAGTAATCTTAGCTTAAAATCATGATCAAAAATAAAAGAGATGTACTTAGAATTCCTGAAAACAAGATCAACTTTTCCGGTTACTATGTTTATCCGGTAGGCGTCAAACCATTTGGGGTCGTTCTTGTTGGAAAAAACAATAACGTCGTACGGATATTTTCGACTTAGTTTTTCTACGGACGATTTTGCCCCTTCAAATGGAGTTAAATCTTTAGAATTTCCGGTTTTGACATCTAAGCAGATAACATGGTCATTTTCATCGCCGTTTTTATCCTGTTCGATTAAAATATGTTCATTTGTATAAGCCCAAATTAAATGATACGCGCCTAATGATTCCTTTACCTCGAACTTTATTATAATATGTCCGCATAAATCTTCTACGCGCAGCTCAATTCTATTTCCCTTACGAGCTAGATAAGCGATCTTATCTCCAGCGTGATTCATTGAAACGCAAAACTTATCCGGATTTGCTTGCAAAACACTTCTTGGAATAATTTGATCCGTGCCATTTTGTTGAACTCTATCGCATCCAGACATAGCCGAGAGCGCACAACAAGCAAAAACTATTTTTTTGAACATATTTCCTCTCTTTTTTTTGCTGAAATTGCTTTTCGTTTATGTATACCGCCGATGCGATTTTTTAAAAACGATTGTTTTTGCATGACTATGTTATACGAAAACGATTCTCTGTTCAAATTCGGAAGGTCCGAAGTGTTTAGATCAGAGCATGAAGAACATAAGATGCAAAAGCTACTTATAAACATATGGCGCATTATAGAAGTCCGATACATTTAATGCAATATTCCAATTTTACAACATAAACCACTAATTTAATCGTCAGTTGATTTGATTTTTGTAAGTAATCTCGTCTTTAATGCCTCGATATTTGGCGATAAAGGTTTTTCTATGTAGCATTTTTTTCTGATTGCTATATCCGGATAAATATCACGATTGTTAATTATATCTCTATCGACATATTTCTTCGCATTAACAACAGCGTTTGCTCGAAACGTTTCGTTTGTTATGCGGGCTATTACCATCGGATGGAACAAAAATTTCAAAAAAGCATACACATTATTGAGATGTTTCGCTCCAACTGGGATCGCAACCACATCTACCCATAAAGAGGCTCCCTCTTTTGGACAGAAAAATTTGATATCAGGATTTTTGTGGTTACGATTAACCCTCAATATATCTCCGGAAGCGCTTAAAGTCACGCATGCATTTCCTGAAGATAGGTCCTCAAACCCAAAAGATGTAAATTTTGATATGTAACGTCTAATTTTTTTTAAATGTTCAGCTGCTTTCATTATATCTTCAGAATTCTCTGTTTCTGGATTTAGTCCAAGATACGCCAAAACTGCGGGAAATATCTCATTAGGAGATTCGTACAACGATATTCTATATTTGCTTATTTTCTTTACGTAAGTTGGATCAAATACTATGGCCAAACTATTTTTGGGGGCATTTTTTAGCGCTTTATCTATAATCCTTTCGCTCATACCTATGCCAGAAATACCGAATTGATACGGTACCGAGTATTCATTATTTTCATCCTGCTTTGATAATTTCCCCAAAATATCTTCGTCGAAGATAGAAAAATCTATCCTTTTCTTGTCAAGCTTTTGGTAAATATCGGTTTTCAGCTGTCTGGCGAAATGCGGCCACGCTGTAGGAAATACAATATCACACTGCATTCCACCAGCGAGTAATTTGGCCTCTAAAATTTCATTTGAATCAAAAATATCGGTGATTACTTTTATGCCAGTGATATTTTCAAATATTTCTATTAGCGCATAAGGTATATAATCGATACCGGTCATTATGCATAAACGTTTTTCCGCATCTAACGGGCCAAATTTTTCCTTAACGAGCGCTTCGATTAACCCATTATCAGAATATTCAACGCCTTTATGTGATTTCAGAAAGAAAATGAAGCAGAAGGTTCCTAAAAATAATATTAGGAATAGCTTTAGCCTCATTTGCAACGCTTAGATTCACACGATTCTTGATTTTCAGTTTTTTGAGTTTTGGAATACTTGTACACAGAATATGGAATCAACATTATGTATAACGTAACCATAATAGATAACGTCAACCACAAATCTGTTATCAAGCAAATAATAAGAAGGCTTATAGATATCAAAGCTAACAAAGCAGATTCGCTGCCGATTTCTATCATTTTTGACGAAAATGTCTTTAAGGTACTTATCATCAATACTCCAGAGATCAACAAAGCAAACGATACAAAAGTTGGACACAAAAATACATAATCCCCAGTTTTAAAAAATAAAACCAAAGGAAAAATAGCTAAAATAGCACCGGCAGGAGCAGGAACGCCGGAAAAATATTTTTTAGCCCAATCCGGCTTAGATTCGCCAACAATTTGCGCTACATTGAATCTGGCCAACCTAAGCGCACAACATATAGAAAAAAACAAGCATACGCCCCAACCAATATTTTCAAGCATATATCCTGTTTTTAAAAATAGTATTAGGGAAGGGGCCACGCCGAAACAAACTAAATCAGATAGTGAATCCAATTGAGCGCCAAATTGCGACGAATGGCCAAGCAATCTGGCTACTTTTCCATCAAATGCATCCAAAAGCGCAGAAATAAAAATACATAACACAGCCATTTCCCATTTCTGAAATAACGCCAGCTTGATAGCAGTTAATCCGCAACAAAAAGCAGCGATAGTAACGGTGCTTGGTAAAAACCGCATCAAAGTTCCATTTTTTTTATTTACGTCTCCGACATTGTCGTATAATATTTCTTTGTCTAGCATATTTTCCTCCTCAATATTTTTATCAACGTATATTTATAATTTTAAAGTCTTTTCGGTTAATTTTTCGTTTCTTTTTTTGAATCTGGTTTTGAATTTTTATCCATTAGATTGGCGATTATCGTTTCTCCGCCGATAGTGATCTGTCCTTCTTCAATTGTAATATTGGAACTCATGGGTAAATAAACATCTACGCGACTTCCGAATCTTATAATGCCGATACGCTCGCCTATTTCAAGTTCTTGTCCTTCGGAAATATCGCTTCGAATTCTTCTGGCGATTAATCCAGCAATCTGAACGAAGATTATGGAAGTGCCGTCTTTTGTTCTCATAAAAATTGCTTGACGTTCATTGAAGTCGCTTGCCTTGTCGAGAGTAACATTAAAAAATCGACCGGGTACGTAGAAAATCTTTTCTACAATACCTGAAATAGGAGTTCTATTAACATGCACGTTAAAAACACTCATAAATATGCTAATTTTTTTCCGTTGTTCTTTGATTCCTAATTCTTCCGGAGGTTTGCATTCGGAAATTTTTAAGACAATTCCGTCCGCTGGGCTAACGACGATCGATTTCTTTGTAGGATGAACCCTTTCTGGGTCCCGAAAAAATAACAAGCACCCGATGGTTAATAGGAAGCCTACCCATCCCATGTTAGTGCTTACGTTTCCCAAAAAGATGGCAAAAACAGCTATAATGCCAGCAATTTTTCCGCCGTCTTTATCAAAAGGTAATCTAATGTCCATTACTATGTCTCCACAACATTTTTCTGGGAGATTATATACTTATATCTCAAGAATTCAAATTCCCGGGACTTATCTCTTGTTACCCAAAGCATTGGGCCATCCATTTGGCGCTTGATCCATTATATTTTTTTTGTAGAACTTGTTTTTTTTGTGATTTCCTAAATTTTTCTTTAAGAAATCGTTAAATTCTGAAAAAATAAGTTGACAAAAATTATTTTGGAGGTTATACTAGATAGCCGTATTTTTTTGAGTTATTAATATTTGGAGACACAAAATCATACAAAGGAAGTTTTTCTAATAGAAAATATTTTATTTTAAGAAGTAAGAACGTATGGTACGGTCTTTGAGTATAGCGTGTGTTTAGCTTCCTTCCGGTAAACAATATAATGTTGCCTCTTTCAGAAAGGAATAACCATATGAAAAAAATTAAGTGTAACGCCGTCTGTTTTGTATGCGCATTAGTTGCTCTTGCTTTTAGTGTAAATGGAATGCTACCGGACATGGAAGAAATGATGCACAAAAATGAAAAAATGGAGATGGAAAAAAGAAGTGAATCATTGGATTGCTTGCATAAAATACCTGGCATTTGTTTAGTAGGAGGCAACGATGCTGCAAAATTCATTGATAGTGTGGAAATGTGGTTGTCGGCCGATAATATTGATTCAGAACATAAAAGTAAATTTCAAGATTTATTGTTTCGCTTGCTTCGTGTGATGGTAAGACAGACTACGGACTGGAAATTGTTTGTTTTTTTTCTGTCGCCTACAATTGAATTTCCTAATGTGACGTATCTTGAGTTAAGTTTCCCTGTAGATGACAATAAGTTAGGAATAATCGGAAAAACATTTACGAATATAACGAGTCTTGCCATATGCTTCGATGGTTTAACTGCAATACCAACGGATGTCGTCTTTCCAAAAGTAGAGAAATTGTGGTTGCGCCATGTCAATGCGCCGCAGTGTTTACTAGGTATCGACGAACAAGCTTTTCCTCAATTGAAATGGCTTTTTTTGAGAGGAACCGGTCTTTCCAAGGACACAAATCTTTTATTGATTCGACAAATTCCTCATTTGGAAAGTTTGTTTCTATCGAGTACATCCGAACGTAGCCAACCGGCAGAAAAGTTAAAGAAAAAATTCAGCTAGCGAGGATCATAAATGGAATGAATGACTGGAAATCTGTCTAATATAGCATTTTCACTTTGCATCTACTGCATTAATTCACTGATTCGAGCAATCTTTAGCTAGGAATTTTTTGTCGTTTTTGTAGTAAACTTATCGCATCGTTTAGCGTCATTGATAATATTGTTTCCGGCTTTGGGATAGACGTATACTTACCTTTGAAGAATACATATGGACCATATCTCCCGATACCAACTTTTACGTCTTCCCCGTCATGTTGACCCAGAATTTTTGGCAATTGCAAAAGCGAAATGGCCTGTTCTAAATCTATCTTGTTGGGATCGATAAATTTCGGAACGGATGCTCGTATTACATTCGTATTTGTGGATTTAACGTTTGATTTAGCGTTTGTTTTTGATAATTTCTGTTCTTTTTGGAGATAAATTCCGTAGGGTCCTTTTTTTATATTGATATCAAATTGATCAGAGGGATCAATTCCTAAAAATTTTGGATACTCGGAAGACTGAAACATGGAATTATCCTGCTCCGTCGTTGGAGAGGAATCTAATTTTCTAACAAACTTGCATTCCGGATAATGAGAACAACCGATAAAAGATCCAAATCGGCCAATTTTTAAACTTAATTGGCCGTTTTTGCATTCGGGGCATACTCTAGAAATTTTTTTATCTTTTCCAGTTGCAAATAAAAACGCTTCCAAAGCCTCGTTTAATCTATCTATTACATCCGAAATCTTTATGTTTTTCGTTTGATCTACATTTTCGCAAAAACCTTTCCAGAAATCTTTCAAGACTTCGATTTTTTTCTTTTTCCCGTTGGAAATATCATCCAAAGATTGCTCAAGATCAGCCGTAAATCCATATTCCAAATAGCGGCCAAAAAAATTTGTTAAAAACGACGTAACTAAACGACCGCGAATTTCCGGCACAAAGAATTTTTTTACAAGTTTAGCATATCCCCTGTCTTGCAACACTTGTAAAATTGTGGCGTAGGTCGATGGTCTTCCAATTCCGAGATCTTCCATTTTTTTTACGAGACTTGCTTCCGAAAAACGCGGAGGAGGACTTGTAAAATGCTGCAAAGCGTCTAAATTCTGCAGTTTGGTTTGATCGTTTTGCGCCAGTGGGGGGAGAATACTTTCGTTATCATTGTCTTGCGGCTCGTCACAGCCTTCCACGTATACTTTTAAAAATCCTTCAAATATAACTATACTTCCGCTTGCTCTGAAAATATTTTCCTTATTATCAGACCTATCGACTTGTACCTGGTAAAATTCTGCGGAAGACATGTGAGATGCGATCGTTCTTTTCCAAACGAGGTCGTATAATTTTAGAAGATCGGAACCAACTTTTCCTTTTAAAGATTCGGGAATAATGGAGGCATCTACCGGACGAATGGCTTCGTGAGCTTCTTGAGCATTCTTTACTTTTGTTTGATATACGCGCGCTTTTTCAGGAATGAAATTTTTCCCATACTTTGTAAAAATCAAAGAACGAATTTATTCGATTTTGCAAATCAAAG
>JAISYW010000078.1 GCA_031269645.1 Holosporaceae bacterium | reverse complement strand
AATACCGGAGTTTTTCCAGCAGCTCCGCGACCTCGCTTTCCACGGACTCTTCTGGCTCCAAAGTAGCTCTCATCCAGCTCAAAAATACCGCAATTCCGAGCGTTTTCTTGAAAACTTTGAAAAATGTTTAGAGCTTATGGCTGGTGGTATAAAAATCTCATATCGCGCATAAGTTTTGTAATATCGTGAAAAATCTTGGTATTTTCACATACATAAGTAAGAGGCAAGCTACTATGATCATCCAAAAATGTATCATATATAGATTTTGAGCTATTTTTTGAAATTAGCCAGAAACGTTCCATTGAATTTAAATCCGAAAAATAAGGATAAAGATCATGGTATCCGTATCTTCGACATATTTCTCTACATTTTTAATTATTGTTGAAATGTCAACGTCTAAAACGATTTTATATTTTTTTTCGAGAAAACAGAAAATATATTTAAAATCTTAATAAATTTTTAGTAAACTTTAATTAAGATAGCAAATATATGGAGCGCTAATTTAGTTTTTGTATTTTCTGTTTTTTATGTGGGGAGGTAATTGTGAGAGTTTTATTAATAGAGGACGATACGCCTACAGCCAAAGGAATTGAGGCTTTATTAAAAAGAGAAGGCGTAACGGTTGATACCACAAGTTTTGGTCAGTATGGACTGGAAGTCGGAAAAATTTATGATTACGACGGTATTATATTGGATTTAATGCTGCCCGACATAGACGGCGTCGAAGTAATCAAAAAATTGCGCTCGTCCAATATAAAGACTCCGGTAATCGTCTTGTCTGGTTTATCTGAATGTAAGGATAAAGTGAATTGCTTAGACATTGGAGCCGATGATTACATCACAAAACCATTTGAAGGCAAAGAGTTAGTATCGAGAATTCAAGCTGTAATCAGAAGATCTAAAGGACACGCAGAATCAATAATAAAAATTGGCAGGATGACTATTGATTTACAAGGAAGGCGCGTAGAGATTGATGGCAAAGCTTTACATCTGACCGGCAAAGAATACTCTATACTTGAGCTTCTTTGTTTAAGAAAAGGCGCAACTCTCACCAAAGACATGTTTCTAAATCACCTATACGGCGGTATGGATGAGCCTGAGCTAAAAATAATAGACGTATTTGTTTGCAAATTAAGAAAGAAGCTTATGGACGTTCTCGATGGAGAGTGCTACATAGAAACTATCTGGGGAAGAGGATATACCATAAAAGATGTAGACTCGCTTCCGGTTGAAAAAAACTCAAGCTCTCTCCATGAGTTTGGTGCCGTATCTGGCGTTTCTAGTAGAGCTTGAATGGAAAAGCTCTACTAGCACTTTCAGGTTATATACATTTATTGATTATTAATATGGATGTATTATTGATCTGATAGTCCACCGATAAAATATAGTTATTGATAAATTTAATCGTCTAGTATAGGCTAAAAATGCTTTCGGCAGCATCGCTATGGTATTCAGGCGCGTAAACGTCGTCTGAGTTACTTTTGTGCCCCACCATGCGGCGCGATGATTAACGAGCAATTATGCGAAAACTCAGCAAGGATAGTATTTTTAATGGGCGAATAAAGTTGTTACAGCCTAAAAATGGCTATCGAATTGCCATTGATCCAATCATTTTAGCTAGTTTTATAAGATTGAAACCAAATCAAAAAATTCTGGATGTTGGATGCGGCGTCGGTACAATTTCTTTCATACTCAAAATGCGAGAAAAAGCCTCTCAAATTACTGCCATAGATCTTCATAAAGAAATGTGCGAAATCTGTGAGAAGAATTCCCAAATAAATTCTTTATCTATTGAAACGATTCATTGTCGCGTAGAAGATATGCAAAGCAACAGTATTTTAAAAGATAGATTGTTTGACCAAATAATAACAAATCCGCCGTTTTTTAAGAAAAGTGCATCTCGTCTTTCGAGCTCTAAAAACTTTTCGAATTTTGAAACAACTGACTTATCAAATTGGATTTCTCATTGCATTAGAAGGTTAAAAAATAATGGAATATTTTCAATAATTCATTGTCCGGCGCGTCTAGACGATATAGTTTACATTTTACATAGCGCCGGATCCATAAAAGTCATTCCTATATTTTCTAAAATCAAAGATACTGCAAAGAGAGTTGTAGTTAAATTTAAAAAAGGCAGTAAATCGGCCACTGAAATACTTCCTGGTTTGGTTATCCACGAAAAAGACGGTAATTATTCAGATAAATTTCAAAAAATATTGGCTGGAAATTTTGATGATTTTTATGGATAATGTATTAAAATAGCGAATAGGAGCAGTATTGACGGAAGTTTTAATTTTAGGTAGCGGTCCTGCTGGGTATACGGCAGCGATTTATGCAGCCAGAGCGGGGCGGTCGACAAAGCTAATTGCCGGACCTCGCATCGGCGGTCAATTAATTACAACGATGATTGTAGAAAATTATCCTGGCTTTATAAAGCCCATATCTGGTCCCGCCTTAATCGATAATATAAGGCAGCAGGCAGAAAAAACTGGAATAGAAAGCGTATTTGACACGGTAAAATCTGTAGATTTTTCCGGTAAGAGGCTAGTTTGTATCGGGGAATCTGGTACGGTTTATGACGGTAAAACTGTGATCATTGCAACCGGAGCTACCACCAAATGGCTTGAAATTCCGGGGGAATTTGAATATCGAGGATCCGGAGTTTCTTCCTGCGCCACCTGCGACGGCATTTTCTTCAAGAATAAAACTATTGCCGTTGTCGGAGGTGGGAATACAGCCGTTTGTAATGCTATTTATTTATCAAACTTTGCCAAAAGCGTTACTTTAATTCATAGAAGAGATAAATTACGCGCCGAAAAGGTAATGCAAGATAGTTTGATGAAAAATCCAAAAATAAACGTAATATGGAATACGACAATCACTGATATTCTGGGAGACGGGAAAAAGCTTACGGAGCTATTGTTGCTAGATGTAATCAATAAGGCACAAAGCGCAATGGCAGTAGATGGACTCTTCGTCTCAATTGGGCACGAGCCTGCAACTGAAATCTTCGGATCGCAATTAGAATTGGATGAAGATGATTATATTGTGACAGAGCCTGGCAGCACG
>JAISYW010000113.1 GCA_031269645.1 Holosporaceae bacterium | reverse complement strand
AGTTTACTCAGGTTATGAAATTATATGGATTAAATAAGGAAATGGGTTCGTATATCCGAAAGGACATCGAACACTGGATAGAGGCTGAGTTGAATTGGGAACTTGTCCCGAATGAAATCTGCGAAATGGAGCTGTTGCCTGGAGTATTTATACACAATTGGGGATCAGGGCACGCTTTTGGTATGATGGGGTTAAGGATTATGCTCAAAAAAATTGGGGCTGTTATTCTGGCTTCCGACGCTCTTGCTGTTGAAGCGAATATGGGACCTCCCGTCAGAATGCCTCGCGTTCCTTATGACACGTTGGGTTATGCGCGTACCGCTGAACAAATCCTCAAGTTGAAACGCTTATATAACGCCAAAGTATGGTGCGGACATGACGAAAAACAGTTCGATTGCTTGATCAAATCGGACGCCGGTTATTATGAATAATCCGTCAACAGCCAAGTTTTTTGAAAGGAGGAAAACATGCTTTCGGTAATCATTGTCGACGACGAACGCGGAATAATTGAACTGATTAAAAATTTGACAGATTATTCCGCAATAGATATACAAATAGTAGGCGAGGCGCAGAATGGACTCGATGCTTTCGATTTGATACTTGAAAAAAGGCCGAACTTTGTCATAACTGATATAAGAATGCCGGGTATGTCTGGAATAGAATTAATAGAAAAAACCCACAATGTACTCCCAGAAATTCTTTTCGCGATAATAAGCGGCTATAGGGATTTTGAATATGCGCAAAGCGCTTTGAAGTTCGGTGTAATTGATTACCTTCTGAAGCCGATAAAAAAGAATGAACTTAACGAACTGTTTTCTAGTATAAATGAGAGAGTTACGCACAAAGAGAATAATAATCGTGAAATCGAGCACATTAAAACGAGACTTGATTCGAGTAATCGTATGATACGAAGGCGTTTCATGCAGGATTTGCTAAAAAGAGATTTTCACCACGAACACGAACTTGCGGGCCTCTTCCATGTTGAGGGAGAAAATTTCTGCGTCGTATTGGTCAAACTCGATTATGCGGGGGCCAACGAAATGTCGCTGACTTCGATTACAGAAACCATATGTGAGCGTTTTTTCAACAAACTTAAAAACGATTGTTTTGATATTGAGATGTTATGCCGCGATTCCATTGGATATTTCGTGATGAATTATTCCGGCAGTTTACACGAATCGCTGCCGCGGAAGCGGGAGTATCTAAACGAGTTATTGAAAGCAAGTCCCAATCAATATGAGTTGTATCATATCACTATCGCTATCGGGAAAAATGTTTCTAACCCGTCGGAAATTTACGCTTCTTTCAAAACCGCGGTTACTGCGCTCCAACAGCGGATTGATTTTGGGTTGGGAAAAGCGTATTCATACGAAAGCTTACCCAAGGAGCGCATTGAGGATCGAGGAGTACCTCCTCAGTCCGATATGGTGAGGATTTTAAGTTGCGTGGAGTCAATGGACGTTTCTCAAACGACTGGGTTAATCCGAAAAATAATATTCGAATACGCCGCAGCTCACCCGTCAGGACTATTTGCTCTTTATCGGCTGTGTTATCTAATAATAAAAAAAATATATGAACACATCAGTCAGTTAATAACGGAATATGAACCGAACATCAATCTCTTAGAGATAAGAGATCGTCTGCTCGGTTGTTTCACGATTTCTATGTTAGAAATGTGTATTACCGATCTAGTAAAAGATGTAATCAACGAAATGAGCAGCGTCATTGAAACTCAGGAAAGCAGCTCGATACGACAAACGAAAAAATACATACGTCTCCATTACTCTGAATCAATTACTCTTGAATCGATCGCCAAGGAAGTTTTCCTCAATCCAAACTATTTGAGTACGCTCTTCAAAAAAGAAACGGGCTCGAACCTTATAGAGTATCTTACGGAAGTAAGAGTCGATGAATCAAAGAAGATGTTGAGGGAAACCTCGGGCAGCATTTCTGAAATAGCTTGTTCCGTCGGTTTCTCGGATGCAAAATATTTTAGCAAGGTATTCACAAAGTTTGTCGGTATAAAGCCAATAGATTACAGGAATTTTTACGCATGACAGTAATGCCTGAGAAAAACTGGAGTCTTGGAAAGCGCGCTTGGCTTGTTATTCTCCTCGATATTACGGTCGTATGCGCGATTTTTTACATGTTAGTCCGTGCACAACCCGTCGAACACAGGTCATCACGGTGGTGGGTTTTAGCGTTTTCCTTTTTGTGCGCTCATTTTGCATTATTTTATATTATTTTGAGAATCACTTTAATCCCACTATTAAACCTCGAAAAGACAGTAAGGTCGATAGGAACGCAAGCGAATGATTCGAGAGCGAAGATGTTGGATACTTCTGGAGAAATTGGCACAACAGGGACGAATGGCCTCATAAACGTGGTTAAAAACGCACTTTACAACGAATACACGTCACAAATTTTAAAATCTCAGGCTGAAATGTCAGCATTACAGAGTCAGATCAACCCACATTTCTTATACAACACGCTTGATACGATTAGAAGTCACGCGTTGACGCAAAGATCTATCGAAATCGCCGAAATGACCGAATCGTTGGCGACGCTCTTTCGAAATAATGTCAGCAGTACCGACAACATGGCAACTTTTGCCGTCGAATTGGATAATGTTGAGAATTATCTGATAATTCAGCGATACCGTTTTCCTGAAAAATTTACTTTTATAAAACAGATCGAAGACGATGATATCTATGATTACAAAATGCCGGTCCTGACGATACAGCCTCTTGTTGAAAACGCAATCCATCACGGATTGGAACTTAAATCTGGGCATGGAACCGTAACTATCCGTGCGTTTTTTACTCAAGATACTTTGACTATCTATGTCATAGATGATGGTATCGGAATGGACAGTGACAGGTTCAAAGCGTTGGAGATAGCTCTTGCCGAAAACAAAACGCCTCAGATTCAAAATATCAGAAAAAACAGCGGTATTGCGATGATTAACGTGAATCAACGTATAAAATTCTTCTATGGATCTAATTATGGACTACGAGTATATAGCACATATGGTGTCGGAACCACTATTGAAATTCGATTGCCGAAGGCTAATGATACTTAAAGGCGCTTAACATGAAAAATGAAGTGTTAAGGTGCGAAAACCTACAAAAGAACGATCGTCAAAATCCGGTTTTGGATAATATCGGGTTCTCTCTTTATGAAAAAGAAACGCTCGGATTGATAGGATTTGGCGATGCAGGTCATTCAGTTTTGGCAAAAGCGTTAGCTGGAATATCAAAAATTGATTCTGGTGAGATATTTTTGAAAGGGGAATCGATTCGTATAAACTCTATGCTAGCCGCGAATAACGCAGGGATTTTTTATATAGGCCAAAGAACCAACTTGTTCATGGATGTGACTATCGCCGAAAACATTTGTATTCGTCCATTGGCACGCTACGGCGGTTGGCGCGTGAATTACAAGCTCATGGCCTCAATTACGAAAGACATTTTCGAAAAAATCGGGGTACGCCTTTCCCCTAATGCTAAAGCCGGAGAACTCACGCTCGCTCAGTGTCATATTGTGGAATTGGCAAGAGCGTTGGCATCGAAAGCGGCGATTATCATTATCGAAGACACGGCGGCAAATTATAACGACGGAGAATTTCTCGTTTTTTCAAGATGTCTGAAAATTGCTAAAATGGAGACTTCATTGATTTTAATTGATCCTAGCATCAATAAGGTCCAAAAACTGGCAGACAGAGTTTTAGCGTTTAAAAGTGGGAAAATCGCTGGAGTATTCTTTAAAGGAGATCCCGGTTTCGCGTTTATCGAAAAAGTTTTGACCGGAAACCGATTTCGTAATGAAAGGATTTCTCGCATAGATGAAGAAGTCCCATTATTGCTCGTCGCAGCGCACATCGATACCAAAGAACTTCATGACGTGAGCTTCACTATAAGACAAGGAGAGGTAATAGGTTTTTGGAACGCCGAAAACAAGCATACGTGGATTATCGATTTGCTCCTGGGCAAATCACGTGTTTTATGCGGTAGCATCTCAATTTGCGGAAAAGATATTGACTCGGTTTCTTTAACAAAACCTTCGATTGATTCAGCAATAGGTTATACTGGCGATTTTCAAAAGTGTATTTTCCCTAATCTCAGTTTAAGAGATAACCTCACGATAGCGGCTCTTCAGTATTATGAAAATCCGTTGAAAATTATAAAAGCCAACATGGAGAGATTCGCCGTCAGTTATTTTTTTGAAAAGACAAAATCCGGCGTAATTCCAGCAGGGAAAGAGTTATGTCTTGCCAATAACACCACACAACTCGCCGTCTCGTTGTACAAATGGATTCTTTCGAAAAAGAAAATTATAATTATGGATGATTTGTTCTCGGGCATTGATAACACTATGTATAATCACATTTTCGATTTTATCGTCGAAGCGAAAAAACGAGGTATGGGCGTAATTTGTACCGCTAATAATCCCGACGACTTAAAGGGCGTATGTAACAAAATTTATGTCATTGACGCTAAGACGTTAAAAGAAGATTTTGTTGATTCAACATAAAGATTCATATTTTGTGAAATGCGGTTTCATAAAAACAGCACCGCCTGAATACAATATATGAGGAGGAATGACACTCAATGCAAAAGAAAACGAAAATTTTCAACGAGAGCGTACATAAGGCCGATTATGAGGATTTTTACGATAGTAAGAAACTCGATCATAACGGGTATATATTCGACAGATTCCGTGATAAAGAATCGCTCAATGGCATATGGAGATTCGAAGCCGACCCTTTTAATACATGTATTCGCGCAAAATGGTATCTGGAAGAAGAAAAGGATGATAAAGGTTTTTTCAACGCCATCGATTATTCGTTTGATGACTGGGACAGCATCAAAGTACCGTCCTGTTGGAACACAGAAGCGGAAAGGTATTATCTTTACGAAGGTATTGCGGTTTATACTCGCGTTTTCATATGCCGGAAAAAAATCGGCGAACGCGTATTTTTGAAATTCGGCGCTGTGGCAAATGAGGCGAAAATTTTCGTCAACGGGAATTATCTTGGCAAGCACGTCGGTGCTTCGACGCCTTTCTTCGTCGAAATAACTGACGTTTTGCGGGAACGTAACCGGATTATTGTAGTCGTCGATAATACAAGACGAGCTGAATCCTTACCGGCAGAAAATTTCGATTGGTTTAATTACGGGGGTATCCACAGGAGCATAGAAATTTTACGGTTACCAGAAACATTTATTAAACGTTTTGACGTCGCGTTAAAACGGGATGGCACTTTTTCTAACATTGAGATAAGAATTGAGATTGATGGTCCAGACAAAAATGGGAAAGCTGAGGTACGTATCCCAGAATTAAATTTATCCATCGCAGTCCCCGTCAAAAATAGGAAGGGGAAAATTTGCGTGACATCCCATCCGGAGCTTTGGCGCTTGGAAAAGCCAAAACTTTACGAGGTGACTTGCGTCTTCGGAAACGATGTGGTTCGTGATAGGGTTGGTTTTCGAGAAATCAGCGTGTCCGCACTTGATATACTGCTGAACGGCGAAAAGATTGTTCTGAGGGGGATAGCAAAACATGAAGATAGTGTACAAAATGGAAGAAGCCTTACTGAAGATGAAATGTCAGAGGATATAACGCTTGCAAAAGAACTTGGATGCAATCTAATCAGATTGAGCCACTATCCACACAACGAAAAGTTGGCGCAATTAGCTGACGAAAACGGAATTTTACTATGGGAAGAAATACCAGCTTATTGGGCAATTGCTTTCAATTGTGAGGCGACTTGTATTGATGCTGAGAACCAGTTGCGGGAAGCAATATTGAGAGATCACAACCGTGCTAGTGTTATGGCATGGTGCGTATGCAATGAAAACTTGGATACTGACGAACGCCTCGCTTTCGCGAAAAGAATGATCCGAATTGTTAGAGAAACTGCGGCACATTGTCTAGTCACGGCTGCATGTATGATGGATTATGATGCCTGTGAGGTATGCGACAGACTTTCAAAATATGTTGATATTATAAGCGTTAACGAGTATTACGGCTGGTATCAAAACGACATTGAAGGTCTACCCAAAATGCTTGAAAGCCTCCGTGCTGTTATGGACCGGCCCGCTGTTGTCTCTGAATTTGGCGCCGATGGAGGGCCAAAGTTTAGAGGTTTCTATGACGAGAAAGGAACTGAGGACTGTCAGGCATACGTGTACAAACGACAGGTCAAAGAATTAGCCGAAGCGAGTTTTCTCAGTGGAACAATTGCATGGGTGCTTTACGATTTCCGCACTCCTCGCAGGTTGCATATGTCACAGAGACAGAACCCAAAATTAAAGTACTATAACACTAAAGGCGTGCTTTCAGCGGACAAGA
>JAISYW010000009.1 GCA_031269645.1 Holosporaceae bacterium | reverse complement strand
CAAACGTCTGAAAAAACGTCTATATTGTAGCAAATAGGACATATTTTCGCATTTTCGGAGATGTTTTTTAGACTCATTAAAATTGGCTCCAATATCTGTTCGCGATTTCTCAATAAATGTATGACGATACGCCTGGCAGATCGCGGCCCAAGTCCTGGTAATCTCGAGATTTTTTGGATTAGCACTTCTATGTCTGGATTCATGAAGCAGCTTTCGCAAAATTCGCAAAAAAAGTTTCAAACACACACATAACAACCGCATTTTTGTCGAGCATCATTGATTCCGTCTTATTTATCAACGAAATTAGTTCCGAAATCTTTTTGATTTCTTTCTCGACACATACGTTGTCTAGATTAATATTTCGTTGAAGAATCAGTTTTTCTCTTTCGCAGCTTTCGTCATCGACATTATTTAATATGTCCGCGTATATTTTTAAAATCCTCAAAATACTCTCTTTTATAATCATAAAATTACTGCATAAATTATTCGTTATTATGTTTTTCAACGCCTTCTTATAGTTGCCGTCTGAAAAATTTTGTAAAATGCCATTATAGATATCAATGCCGTCGTTAGCGCACAGATATAAAGCATAACCGACAGATCCGTTCGATAATCTGGCCAAATCTTCTGCATTTTCGATCTTCATATTTTCTAGAACCTTTTTTACTAACGAATTATCGATTGGATTAAAATTGATTTTGGCAGCCCGAGATAATAACGTTTTAGGAATCATTCCAATATTGGTACAAATCAAAATAAAAACCGCATGTTCCGGCGGCTCTTCTAAAATTTTGAGCAATGAATTATATATGTTTCTGTTTAAATTTGAGAAATTTTCTAGAATTACTACTCGTCGTTTGGATAAAGCTGGAGTTTTTCTGACTCTTGCCAACAGATGACGTACGTCGTCAATTGACGCGTCATCCTGTTCTAACACAAAAAAATCAGGATGAATTCTTAAATCCACTAGCTTTCCTACATGATCGTCGTAATTTATTTGTAAATCATCTGCGGGTGCGACATCTGATAGAAGGCGTTTGGCGAATTTATAGGCAAGCGAAGCTTTACCCACTCCGAATGGTCCTTTAAATATCCAGGTCGGAAAAATTTTGTCTGCGACGATATGGTGCGCAAGTAAAGTTTCGTTTTTTCCATGTCCCAAAAGAGTTAACGCCATTAATTTTTTATAGTTGATTGGCTAATGGTATTACTATTTGTTAATAAAATAAATATACGATATGGGCAATTAATTGGTTTAGGGCGCATAGAAAGGAGATAATTGCAATGCTTAGAAAAACAAACGCAAACATCTTGTTGTGCCGCTTTTTGAGACAATACGCAGCTATACACTGATCAGATAATAAGATATAGTATAACTCGACGTGTTGTGGGGGGGTTTTATGTTTCAGAGTCTTGCTAATGCGTTGCGCTTTTTATCGATTTACCAAGTAAAGAACGCAAATAGCGGCCATTTGGGCATGCCTTTAGGGATGGCGGACTGCATAACTGCCTTATTCAAAAATTTTTTAGTATTCGATCCGAAAAATCCGAGATGGCCCAATAGAGATAGGTTCATTTTATCGGGAGGTCATGGTTCAGCGTTGCTTTATTCCACGCTCTATTTGGCCGGATATGATGGCATGTCTATGGACGATTTAAAAAATTTCAGAAAATTAGGATCGAAAGCTACTGGACACCCGGAATACAATCCAGATTGCGGAATAGAAATAACTACAGGACCTCTCGGACAGGGACTCGCCAATGCTGTTGGTATGGCGATTGAAGAAAGATTGCTAAACGCTCGTCTAGGAAACGATTGCATCAACCACTATACATACGTATGCGCCGGAGATGGCGATTTAATGGAAGGAATTTCCCATGAAGCTAGCGCAATTGCGGGACATTTATCGCTAGGACGTCTTATTATGCTTTTCGACGACAATAACATAACAATAGACGGTGAAATCGGTATTTCCACGAGCGAAAATACGCTCCAACGTTACGAATCATATGGATGGCATACATTATCAGTCAACGGGCATTGTGAAAAAGCGATAATTGAGGCTATTACGGAAGCGAAAAATGATCAACGGCCGTCCATAATTGCTTGTAAGACTAAAATCGGATTAGGAACGCCGAAAGAAAACAATCCTAAAGCTCACAGTGGCCCTTTAAACGATCAGGAAATCGCCGAGGCTAAGAAATTTTTTGATTGGCCACACGCTCCGTTTGAAATTCCAGAATATGTTGAAAAAACCTGGCGTATTATTGGAAAACGTCATCACGAAGACTGCAAAAATTGGCTAAAAACGCAGTCCTATAAATTTGGCTCGCTTGGATTTGAGTTTACAAACGAAATCAGAAAAATATTCCGCACTATTAAGAAAGAATATTTCATGTCCAGGCCTTTTGCGGCAACGCGAAAAAGCTCTCGGGAAGTTATTTCTAGAATTATGGAAGTTTCAAATTTAATGGTTTCTGGCTCGGCGGATCTTGGGGAATCTACAGGATGTTTGTCTAAAAAAATGAGACCTGTTACGAAAAGCGATTTTTCTGGGAACTACATTCACTACGGCGTGCGCGAGCATGCAATGGGGGCGATCATGAATGGTATCGCGGCTGGAAGAAAAATAAAAATTTTTGCTGGAACTTTTTTTTCATTCAGCGATTACATGAGGCCAGCAATTCGCATGAGCGCCTTCATGAATATTCCAACGTTATTCGTTTTTAGTCACGATTCAATTGGTGTTGGAGAAGATGGTCCAACTCATCAACCAACGGAGCATTTGGCTGCGTTAAGGGCAATTCCAAACTTAAGCGTATTTCGTCCGGCTGATGCTATGGAAACTTTAGAATGCTGGGAATGCGCGATCAAGAACGAAGGGCCGTCTGTTTTGGTTTTAACTAGACAGGAGGTGCTAAGCGTTCGATTTTGCGGCAGAACAAATCTTTGCGAAAATGGCGGATATTTATTGTACGAAGACAGTTCCGAGAATGATAAAAAAGTTACGCTGATAGCGACCGGATCTGAAGTAGGAATAGCTCTAGATGCAAAAAAAATGCTTAATGATCAGGATATTTCCGTTAATATAGTAAGCATTCCTTGTTGGGAATTGTTCGATAAACAGACAGAGTCATATAAACGACACGTCCTAGGAGAAGATTTACGCGTTGGAATTGAGGCCTCTAATGGGTTCGGATGGGAAAGATACCTTGGATCGAAGGGTTTGTTTTTTGGAGTAAACCATTTCGGAAAATCTTGTTCATGTTCTGATAATTATGATTTCTTTAATTTAACCGCTCGCAATATTGCTGATGAAGTAATGTCGTCTATATTAAAATAACGTTCGCTTTAAGTCGCAGAGCAATTCGCTCGACATATTATTTTTTTCTAAATTCACTATTTTATAACGTTTTTGTGTTTAATATTTTTACGTAACTACCACGGAGGATATACATGGAGCAAAGCTTTTCTCCCAAAGAAAGTTTCTTAAGTAAGAACAAAATAGTTGTGTTTTCAGTTGTTTTCGCATGCATAGCTTTCGTGGCGACATTCTTTATAGAAAAATCTCAAATCTCTGATTTTATTCCATCGTTCAACGAAGAAATATCATTGGAAAACAATTTTATTATTACAATCATAAAAAACAAATATCCGATCCTGATAAAAAAAGATGATCCTTTTGTGGAAAGTTGCTTGAGAGTTTCTGGAGACGTTAAATCGCTATTTTCGGAAACCGCTATTTCCTTATGTAAAGAAAATGATATTGTTGCCGAAGTTGGGGCGCATTTTGGATATAACTCCATAAATATAGGAATGATCCTAAAAAAACGTGGGAAATATTACGCTTTTGAGGCAAATGCCGGCGTTTGTTCGTGTCTAAGAAAAAACATTATTCTGAACGACTTAGAAAACGTTGTTTTTTTGAAAAATACGGCCATTTCTGATCGAGAAGGAACATTTGATCTTGAAGATTGTATGTCTATTGTTCGAAAACAAAATGGAAATTATACAAAACCGCGTCTAGTCACTGTTAGCTGCAATACTTTAGATAAAGAACTTGCGCGAGAAATAAAGCCAATATCTATGTTATTAATAGATATCCCAGGTAATGAATTTTCAATCATTAAAGGGGCCAGAAATATAATTGACGGCTCGCCAAACATAAAACTAGTAGTTTCATTCGATAAAACTCTATCATTTGAGAAATTTAATGTAAAAAAGGAATTAGAAAACCTTCAGGAAAAAGACTTTAGATTTTACATAGCTGAAGCGCCGAATGAATACGTTTATGTAACTCTTGATGAAGTTATGTCCAAAGAAAAGGCTGTATTGATTATGGCAAGGGGACAGCTATAGGAGAGCGATAGCGTCGTTTTTTTGCAATGCTTCTGGTGGAGCACAGCTCAGGACCGCAACATATTTTTGTACGATCCTTTACAGATTCAATAAAGTCAATTTCGAGGGAAATCATGTTATGCAACAGTTTCTATAATCTACTCAAAACTCTGGTTCTCCGTGGGTATGGAAGAAATGAAGAATAACAAAACTATTTTATATCTAGCGGGAACTATAATATGTGTGTCGCTTTTTGCTGTAGACACATTTTGTTTACCTCAACGAATAGAAAATATTATTATCAAACAGTTGGAATGTATAAATAATAATTATTTGTATGCTGTGCAGAGAAAATGTAGAAAAATCAAACAATCATTAGATAAACGTTTTGATAGGAATAATTTCAGCACTAAGTTAAATGATATTGATATATATATTTCAAAGCTTTGTGACGAAAATAAAAACTTATCTTCGGAATTTGGACTTGAAAAATCCGAATCTAAAAAATTTTCGGGAGCTTCAGCTTCTTTTCACGAAAACGAATTAGCTCTAGTACAACTATTACGTATGCTGGAAAACATAGATATAAGCGAACTGCGAAAAATTGCGAACTCGTATAACATAACTTTACTGAAAAATTTTATCGACGTTGTCGATAAATTAATCTACTTGATAAAATCTCTAATTCACCAATTTAATATTGAAGTATCCTCATTAAAAAACAAGGAGAGTACAGCAACAAAAGAGCAGGAGAGTCGTTTTTTCGCGCCATCTATTTCTTCAACGCCTAGAACTAGAAGAAGATTTCCCGATGATTCCAGGCAAAGCAGAAACACGTCTTTGGTTAAATGCCGAACATTGGAAGAACTGGTGGAGCGCATTAAAATTATCCACAATATTGCTGCCGGCGACAAAAATTACGATATCGTAAATAAAATGCTACCAATAAAAATGAAAATTATTGAGTTGAAACAAAAGAAAACGCTTCTGGAAAGATTGAGGTTAGTTGATGATATAGTAGACGAATACAACGATGCAGCTATTAAAGTTGAATTGCCAATTATTAGTGAAGATAGTAGGCGCGACATAAAGGCAGATATTTCTGAACAAACATCCAGAAAAATTAAACAAGGCATTTCAGAAATCTAACTTACTTATTACGACGCTTATTTTCCGCGTCATTGTGTCTACAATTATGTAGCTATAGATCAGTTGTTTGATGATCATAGGATTTAAAGTTCGATTTTTTTCTGACAAAGCTAAAACAGCTATTAAAATAAAACTGGGACTGAGAACGAATGAATTTAGTCAAATGTTTATACGCGGCCATTTTTTCTTTTTTTACAACAAAATTCAGATATGTCAAAATTATTGGAAAATTCTGCACAAAACGTCCTAGATGCAACCAATCTATCAAAATAGCACAAAAATATGAACTCCACACAAAGATTTTATGAAAAACGATTGTTCTCATGTTTTCAATTATAATATCAGAATAGAAAGGTGTTTTTTCGGCATATTCCCACCAAAGATCAGCAAGATAGATGGTGCTATTCCACGGTTTATCAGGACCTGCATAATGTATTACACAATCAATTTTAAGAGGAAAAAGGATGACAATGCGAACAACAGAATTCCACTTTTCATCAAGCAATTTTACATTATCAATGCATACTGCATTTAAGGCGTCCTGATCCTCAAAAAAAAGTCCTTTGTAAAGGTTTTTATAATTTTCTTGAGTAAATAAATATCTACAACTTTTATCAGTAAGATTTTCTTTGCGAGCTTTTTCTATGTCGAACAACATTACTCCAGAACCAAAATATTCTCTCCATCTGTCCTTTTTTACACGTTTTGCGCACTCAACCAGACAAGTCGTAAGGCCGTGATCTTTTACT
>JAISYW010000005.1 GCA_031269645.1 Holosporaceae bacterium | reverse complement strand
CTGCTAATAATATGGTTGGATCATTTGCCAATGCGCGCGCAATAGCGACACGCTGTTTTTGTCCACCGGAAAGTTCTGACGGCGTTGAATTAAATTTATCAGCTAATCCAAGGTCCGACAATAATGTTTTTGATTTCTCTTTTGCTGCTTTTTCTGAATTCCCAGCGATTAATTGCGGTAACATCACATTTTCAAGCGCTGAAAATTCCTGTAATAAGTGATGATATTGGTAAACGAACCCAATTTTCGATAATCTCAAATAAGTTTTCTCATTATCAGAAATTTTTTTTATGTTTTGATTGTCTATAAACAGCTCTCCGCCAGTCATGGTATCCAGCAATCCGGCAATGTGTAATAATGTCGATTTCCCGGAACCGGATTGTCCTAACAGAGCGATGAATTCCGACTTTTCAACCGAAAGCGATACTTTTTTTAATACAAAATCCTCGTTTTCGCAGTATCGCTTGCTTACGTTTTCAATGACAAGTACTTTGTTGTTATACATATCGTAATATTTCTGTTGGATTTAATTCACTTGCTTTTCTTGCCGGATACAGTGTAGCTAAACAGGAAAGGAGCAAAGAAACAATTATAGTTATCGTCACATCGACAGGCCTTAATAACGAAGGTAAATGAGTCAAGAAATAAACTTCCGGAGAAAATACTTTGGTATTTAGGAATGTATCCAAGATAGCTTGAATCTCGCGTATATTGATAGAAAAAAGCAGCCCTAGGATTGTTCCGGTAACAGTACCGGTGACTCCAATCGAAGCGCCTATAATGAAAAATATTTTAGAAACAGACGATTTGGCTAGTCCGATAGTCCTTAATATCGCAATATCTTTTTCCTTGTCTTTCACCAGCATAAACATGCAAGCGATTATATTAAAGCTAGCAACCATCGTGATCATTGTAAGAATTAAGAACATCACATTGCGTTCTATTTCAATTGCTTTCATAAAAGAGCTATTACTACTTTGCCAGTCGGAAATTCTGAAATTATGAGAGAACTTCTGGGAAATTGCATCTTTTGTTTTGGAAATTTGCAAACAATCGTCGACAAAAACGGAAATATTTGTTATGGAATTCTGTATTTTGAAAAGTTTTTGCGAAATGTCTAATGGAATATATGATACCGAATTATCGTATTCATGCATTCCTGAATTGAACGTTGCCACTAATTTGAAAGTTTTTTTACGAGGTATAACGCCGAAACCTGTTTCATCCATTTCCGGCGCGATGATAGCTACGTTATCCCCGATGTTAAAGCCAGAACGTTGCGCTAACGATTCTCCGATAACTATTGCATTATATTGAAAATCATCAAGACTCCCGTTTACAATGTTTTCGGAAATCAATTCCTTTTTGACAATATCAGCATAAGAAATACCGTAAGTTAATGTTCCTCTGAGGATCTTAGTATTCGATATTAAAGCTTGTTTTTCTATAGAAGGAATAGCGTGCTTAACGTTAGCGACTAATAAAATCTCTTTTACGGCGTTTTGATAGTCTATTTGATTGTTGGTCGGATGCAAAGAAATATGACCGTTAAATCCTATTACTCTATCCGTGAACTCTTTACGAAAACCATTCATTACAGAAGTCACAATAATCAGTGTTGCGACGCCTAAAGAAATCCCAATAAGAGAAAAAACAGCTATCGCCGATATTATTTTTTCTCTTTTTTTAGATTTAATATATCTCCAAGCGATTAAGAGTTCAGTTGACAACATTAAACGACAAATCTACTTATAATTTCATTAATGGACGCCCTAACGATATCTCCAGTTTTTCTGTTTTTCAACTCAACAATATTATTTTCGGCATTTTTCTGTCCAACGATGATCTGCCATGGAATTCCGATTAAATCTGCGTCGGCTAATTTTTCTCCGACAGTAATTTCGCGATTATCATATAGAATTTCTTTGCTGGTAGATATTGCATCATAGATTTTTAAGGACATTTCGTTACATTTCTCGTTTCTCGTATGCAGATTAAGTAGAGTAACGTAAAATGGAGACACAGTTTCCGGCCAAATAATTCCACGATCGTCATGAGAAGCTTCTATAATGGCCGCGACTAACCGAGAAACGCCTATTCCATAGGATCCCATTTTGGGAAATATTTTTTCACCTTTTTCGTTTAAGACAAACGCATTCATTGATTCGGAATATTTTGTATCGAAATAAAAAATATGCCCGACTTCTATGCCCTTGGATATGGCCAATTCGTTTTCGGGAATTTTAGAAGTTTTGGGATCATATTTTTCATCCGTTACCGCAAAAATATTCATTAACTCGTCGTCTCTGGCAGAAAATAACCCTTTGTCGTAGTAAAGCGTGCTTTCTCCAGTATTAGCAAGTATTTGAAATTCGTGACTCATATTGCCGCCAATCGCTCCCGAGTCCGCTTGCACGGGAACGGGAACTAGTCCTAGCCTTCTGAAAATTTTTAGATAGGATTTGAAAACGCTTTGATATGTTTTTTTCGCTTGCTCGAAATCTATATCAAAAGAGTATCCGTCTTTCATTAGAAATTCTCGCCCTCGCATTACGCCGAACCTCGGGCGTATTTCGTCTCTAAATTTCCAATGAATTTGATAAAGCATAATCGGAAGATTTTTGTAGCTTTTTACGTATTTTCTAAAAATATCCGTTGCCTGTTCTTCGTTTGTTGGGCTGTATAAAAAATTTCCGTCTTTACGATCTTTAATTCGCAACATTTCCTTGCCATAAGCCTCATAGCGACCGCTTTCCATCCATAATTCGGCCGGCTGAACGGTTGTGAAATAGACTTTGTTGGCACCTATCCTATCTTGCTCTTCGCAGATAACTTTTGCAATTTTTTCAATAACCCGCGTTGCCAAAGGAAGCCAGCAATATATTCCAGACGCAGTTTGAGAAATCAGACCAGCCCGCAACATAAGTTGGTGAGAAGCAATTTTGGCGTCTGCCGGCGTATCTTTCAGCGTTGGAGCAAAAAAGTCAGTAAATAACACAACCCTACCTCGCACTAAATCTTATCGCATACTAACAAACAAATAATGCAAATAACATATTTATACCATTTTTCATTATTAAATACCCATGTATATTGTAAATATTTGTCATTATTAGTATATTGATATTAGTATTAACAATGAGGTTTTTATGTCTAGGAAATCCGGTTATTTGAGT
>JAISYW010000002.1 GCA_031269645.1 Holosporaceae bacterium | reverse complement strand
CCGCTCGTTGCTTGTGTTGGGCCAGATCTTTTTTCAGTTGTTCATTTTCTGTGCGTTGCATATCAGAGACTTTTTTTGCCACCTCATAAGCCTTAAGGAGTTTCTCAATTCGTTCCTTAATTGCATCTAATAGCGCACTTCCCTCATCGAGCTTCGATTGTGCATCATCTACGCATTTGATGATAGTGTTTTCTTGACTTTGAGAGCCTGACGTGCCTTCCATTCCAAAAACTATACCGTTCGATATAAAAGCAGCCATCGCAATGCTCACAAATTTTATTATGTTTTTTTCATGATTGTTTCCTTTCATTTTTTATATAATAAAATTATTATACATTTTTTTTAAAATCCTTGTCAAGTTTTTGCGATTTTTTTTGTTATATTTTAGCTGACAATCTGCCAAAACGAAGACAATTTCGGAATTTTGAGTTCACTCTTAGTAATTCACACACATGCCAAAAAACGAGAAAGCGACCATCACACTTCTATAGGGGCTGATACAGACTATTATAACAGATACCAAACCAACGACATTCTCCGCAGACGGTTTTAAATTCTTCTGCAGATATATTTTTTATGATTTCTTTCAGAGAATCGAAGGAAAAAACCTTCCCTTTTCCTAAATCAAGTATTTTGGCAAAAGCAACGTCTAACCTTACAATTTCCTGCTGTTCTTCGCAGACGCCGCTTTTATTTTTGGGACAAAATTTACAGACATCGTCGCTTCGGTTGTTAACAATGGTGATGATTTTTTTATCAGAATTGCGCTTCAAAGTACTGACAATTTGCGCAAGTTTTTTAACAAAAACATCATCGTATCCATTACCTTGAAAACTTAACAGACAAACCAAATGATGAGGTCTCAAATACACCATACGTGATTTATATACGGTTGTTTTCTATGAAATACCTTGTCGAAAACGTTGATTTTTCACGACCAAGAGCGAAAAAATGCTTAATTTTAATAGCTCTGGTATAAAGAAAGGAGCTACGCCAAGCGTATACGCTTCTGCAAAACCAAAAAAACAAGATAATTGCCAATATCCAAACAAAAAAATCATGCATTCTCCTGCCATTCCTGCCAAAAAAATCCGCCAAAACCCATTATTGGCCAGTGATTTCTGCAATAGCCTTCCGGTAAGATATACAGCGGGCACGAATCCAAGCAAATATCCACCCGTCGGACCGAATATCACATGAACTCCGGCGGAATATCCAGAAAACACCGGTACTCCGCAAGCTCCCTCAAGCAGATAAACGACGACAGACTGCGTGCCAAGTTTGGGACCAAATGCCGAAGCGATCCATAGAACAGCCAGCGTTTGCATAGTAGTCGGAACAGGGTTCTGGATAGATATCTGAGAACCTAATGCAATTGCAATAGATCCAAACAAACATGCCAATAGCTTACGTTTAAAATCAAAACGATTGAGCGCAACTTGATACATCGACAATCCCTTCCAGCACAAAATATAAACGATACGCATCCTAATCTATTTTTTCGCATTTAACAAGTTTGTAAAAGGTATGCAGGCGCGATGAAATATATTGAATTTTTCAGTTAATCATGGAGGAATTTTTTGGATTTTGACGAATAAATGCAGAAAATAGATTATTTAGACTTAATTTATTCCTCTTATTACGGTTTCA
This sequence comes from Holosporaceae bacterium, assembly GCA_031269645.1. Lineage (GTDB taxonomy): Bacteria > Pseudomonadota > Alphaproteobacteria > UBA3830 > UBA3830 > JAIRZM01. The sequence goes on along the minus strand of JAISYW010000002.1, from coordinate 1,929 downwards.
AGCGTTTTTTTAGCGTCCCCCAAAAGCATCATAGTATTTTGAGCGTAAAACAATTCGTTATCGACTTTGGCATAACCATTTCCCATAGACCTTTTCAAAAATAAAATGGTTTTAGCCTTTTCGACCTCCAAAATAGGCATTCCATATATGGAAGAAGAACGATCGTTTTTGGCGACTGGGTTAGTCACGTCGTTAGCTCCGACAACAAGAGCAACGTCGCAGGAGGCGAAATCTCTATTTATTTCATCAAGCGCGAAAACATCATCATAAGGTACGTCGGCTTCCGCAAGTAATACATTCATATGTCCCGGCATACGACCGGCAACCGGATGAATGGCATATTTTACGCAGATTTTTTTCTTTTTCAGAATATCTCCAACTTCTTTTAGGGCGTATTGGGCTTTGGAAGTGGCCATCCCATATCCAGGAACGATAATTACGGATTTAGCGTTTTTTAAGATAAACGCGGCGTCTTCCGGAGCGCCTTGTTTATAAGAACGGGTTTCTGATAAAATTGCATTATTAGCTGCAACGTCTTGTTTTGAAGCGAAAATAACGTTCCAAAGAGATCGATTCATTCCTTTGCACATGATGTAGCTTAAAATTGCACCGCTGGCACCAACTAAAGCTCCTGTAATAACTAAAAGATCGTTGTTTAACGTAAATCCAATTCCGGAAGCAGCCCAACCGGAGTATGAATTCAGCATAGATACGACAACCGGCATATCGGCTCCGCCGATTGGTATGATGAGCGTTACGCCAAACAATAAAGAAAGCGCCGCTAATGCTATAAATGCGACAGTATCCCCCGCATATACAAAATATAGAAATAAAGAACACATCAGCAAAGCAATAAACATATTTGTCGAAGAAGAAACGCCATGCCCTTTATATACTCCGTGTAATTTCAAAAACGCCATAACAGAACCGGAAAAAGTAACGGCCCCAATTGCAGCCCCAAGTCCTACTTCAATTAATCTTACAATATGCGTTTCAGCGCATGGAGGCGTTCCAAATAGTCCGGGAGCATAACAAGCAGAAAACGAAATTAATACGGCGGCCAATCCGACTAAACTATGGAATCCAGCGACCAATTGGGGAAGCGACGTCATGGAAACGATTCGCGCAATAAAAAAGCCGATTCCTCCGCCAATCGCTATTGCCGACATTGTTGGCAATGCAGAAGAAAAATCCAACGCAAGATAGGAAGCTATGCAAGCTAATATCATACCGGAAATTCCATACAGATTCCCGCGACGAGCACTTTCGGCAGAAGATAAACCCTTTAGAGAGAGGATGAAGCAAACGGCGGAAGTTAGATACAGCATGTCCGTCATACAAAGATCTCACCTGTTTTTGCGGAACATACGGAGCATCCTATAAGTAATAGTGAATCCTCCAAAAATATTTACCGAAGCCAAAATAATAGCTATAAATCCAAAGATTCTAGGAAATTCATATAAGTTTTGGGACGCCGCTATAATTGCTCCAATTATAATCACGCTTGAAACTGCGTTGGTTACAGACATAAGTGGTGCATGCAATGCCGGAGTTACTCTCCATACAACATAATATCCGACAAAACACGCCAAAATAAATACGGTAACGGCATGCATTCCAGTTGATGACGTTCTACTAATGTTTCTTAGACAACCATAAAAACCATCACAAAAATCCAGCAAACAACATTCCATAACTTTTTCTTACCCATATTATTTAAAATGCACGGCAGTATATCAAAAAGTACGTCTATTGCAAAAATATTTTGAATACCGTGACTTTCTATGAAGAAAATTTTCTGAAATAGATTTTTGGCTGATAAAGAAAAGAAAAATTCATAAAATTCCAGCTTAAAATCAGCATTAAATCCTAAATTCATCATAATTGAACTATATAATAATTTAGGGGCTGACACCTGACATTCAAAAT
>JAISYW010000107.1 GCA_031269645.1 Holosporaceae bacterium | reverse complement strand
CTGGGGTGAATAAGCTTGCGTGGGGTGTTTTTCCTGATGTGACGGGTCGCGAAAGAAAGCGTGTGGGAGCTTTGGGAAGTTTGCTTAAAAACGTAGCAGGTTTTGATAAGGCGTGTAATTTGCTTGGTAATAACGGGTATAAATATTCTGTGTCTGACGGCAGTTTCGTTAAGCTCAAGTAGTGGTGTTCTCTTTCTGCGTTTGGTTAATAATTTTTCGCGTGTGAGATTGTTTTTCTGGTTTTTGGGTGGAATCGTTTAGGCTGGCCATTGATCATAAGGTTTTTTTCTTTTGGTAAGTTTTTTTGTGTGCCGCGATCCCGTCGCCCTAATATTGATCGAATGTTGGCTTGGCGTGTCTTTGTTTGAGGGCGCCATTGTCAAATTTGGCACTCTGGTTTATCTCGTTAAATATACAGCCGCGTCGCTGAGCCTGCTTTTCTCGTCGTTCTTGTATGTGTCATACCAAATCCAGTTTCGAACTAGGCAAACTACTTCTAGAACACGATCTATCGCTGCATCAACAGAATGAACAATGGCCGTTTGGGAATTAGGTTTGGTATCATTAGGCAACTGTCTCTGGCCGTGTTCGTTTATAATCTTGCGAATTTCGAAAACGGTCAAATTTGAGGCCGGAAATTTTGTAAAAACCAATTGGCAAATATGGTTATTATTGCAAAAAGAAAAGAAATCTTATATGATTGTGCGCGTATTTGGGAGTTTAAATGAGCAAAGAAGATCTTATAGAGTTTTCGGGAGAAGTAACTGAAGTATTACCTAATGCAATGTTTCGCGTAAAATTGGAAAATGGTTATGTTATTCTCGCTCATACTTCTGGAAGAATGAAAAAAAATCGAATTCGCGTCTTGGTTGGAGATAAAGTCAACGTAGAAATGACAACATACGATTTCACCAAAGGGCGCATCATTTTCAGAGCAAAATAATCTTGCTGTTCAAGTTCGGTTAATTAACAAAATTGTTTCTATAAGCGATGGTTTCGTAATAAATACGACTTTTGTCGATTTTGCATCCTAGTTTTTGCCGTATTTCCGCGTTTAGCAGAAAAGAAAGCGTTTTGGCGTTTGAAGAATTGGTTTTTGGGCTATTTGAGTTTTTATCCATAATGATTGTTTTGATAATGGATTGCAGCAAGTACCTGATCAGAGGAATAAATTCCAACTGCGATAAAAAATGCTTTTTATGTGCGACATATTCTTTTAAATCGTTTGAATCGTCTTCAAGCAAAAGAGATATTTTTTTAAAAATTGATAATAATTCTTCGTCCGTTTCGTTAATAATTTTGATAATCTTGTCGTACAAGCTTTGCGGCAGATTCGGAAGTATTAGTTTACTTAACGAATACAGAGTAACGTCGTTTTTGAACGAAGCTATCGCGATCGTTTCCTTATCTTGTAAAAAATAGTCGGTAATTTTTTTTGATTTACCATAATCGCCGCTTTCTAAAATGAAAACGTTGTTTTCGCTATTTAAAAACGCAGACAGTTTTTCGAGATGTTTGTCTTCAAGGTTTCTAATACATAAGCAATTGATTTTCTTTTCAAATAAATCGCATTGCCCATTTATTATGTCAGAACATTCGTTAAGAGAGCAAAAATGCATTTCTAGAGACAACGATTTTTTACGCAGTTCTTCTTTTATAAAATCGCAGAATGTGCCGAATGCCCCCTTATAGTTTCCGTAAAGATAGAAAACTTGGTTGGCAGTTATATGTTTCTCATTTATGTTTTTGAAATCAATTTTCATTTGATAAAAATACTTTTATGCTTTCCGCTATTCTGTAACCTAATTCTTTTAGTAGCGCATTACTGCTGCGATCATATAATGAAAAAACTACTTCTCCTTGCGCGTTGGAAATGTTGCTGCTTCTGGAAACGGAAACAGATTTCATAAAAACAACGTCCTTTTCATTTTTGAGAACGACATTCGCGCAATAGGAGAGCTTTAATCGTTTTGCGTTTCCATCGCTGGCTATGGCAAAAGGTTTTTCAACAGAAGTTAAGGTTACAACCAATTTATAACGACGTCTAGAGAACTGTAAATCTCTAAATAAATCGATCAAATGCCTGCGTAACATTTGTCCTTCTCGTTCCGCAATCACTGCGACGTCGATATTGTTGTTGGCGATATATTCTGAGGGAGAATTGTATAGCGGCTTTATGGAGCATCCGCAGCATAATATAAAAATAAAAAATCTAAACGACAAAATTTACTATCTTTCTTTTTATAAAAAACTTTTTCTTTATCGTATTATCGGCGACCACCTTTTTTACCGCCTCTAGTTCTAACGCTTTTTTGAAAATCGTTTCTTCGTTTTCATCAACGTCAATATCGATAGTTCCGCGTAATTTACCGTTTACTTGAATTGGTAAACAAATAGTTGAAACCTCCAAAAACTTTTTCTCATAAGTCGGCCAAGAATTTTCAAAAACTAATTTATCAAAACCTAGCATTTCCCATGCTTCTTCGCAGATATGAGGAGTAATCGGAGCAAGCAATTTAATCAAGTCGCGGATAATTACAGAAAATAAAGCTTTATTATTCTTCATATCGTCCAGGACGTAGTAAATGGCGTTTACTCCGTCTCTGATATGGGCAACCGCCTTATTCATATGCCTATTTTCAAGAGATTCTGTTACATTTTTAATTGTTTGATGGAACTTTTTGTGAATTTTTTGTACGTTTGATCCAAGCAGCTCAAAACTTTTCTGATTTAGGGATTCTTTCGCGCAAATTCCATTAGATTGAGCATATACAAATAATCGCCAGATTCGATTTATAAATCTCCAACATCCTTCCAGACCTTCATCTGACCATAACAGATCCTTGTCAGGAGGAGTATCCGAGACAACGAATAAACGCAGAGCATCGGCTCCAAATGTTTTTATAATTACATCCGGATCGACTACGTTTTTTTTCGATTTGCTCATTTTTTCGGAACGGCCGACTATGACTTTTTCTCCGGTTGCTATTATTTCAAAATCTCCGTTTTTGTTTTTTTGAACCTCTTCCGGAAATAACCATTCTCCGTTTTCTTTTCGATAAGTCGCGTTGCAAACCATTCCCTGAGTAAATAAATTCTTGAAGGGTTCTCTGATATTTATTAATCCACACTCGGCAAGAGCTTTAGTAAAAAAACGAGCGTATAAAAGGTGCAATATCGCATGTTCTACGCCGCCAATATATTGATCGACCTGCATCCAGTATTGAATATCTTTGGCCGAGAGCAAATCATTATTTTTTACATCGTTTGCGCAAAATTTTAGAAAATACCAGGATGAATCCACGAACGTATCTAGAGTATCCGTTTCTCGTACGGCATAGGCGCCGCAAATTGGACATTTGGCGTGTTTCCAAGTCGCGTGTCTATCCAATGGATTTCCTCTATTCAAGAAATCGATGTCATCTGGAAGCAACACTGGAAGATCTTCCTCTTTCAACGCTACTTTTCCGCACTTTGCGCAACTTACTACCGGAATTGGGCATCCCCAGTACCTTTGCCTA
>JAISYW010000087.1 GCA_031269645.1 Holosporaceae bacterium | reverse complement strand
ATCAGTGAAGTTTTCAGCTGCTAACAATTTCGCGGAAGTTTCAGTTCCCGCGGGACACTACTTTGTAATGGGAGATAATCGCGATTGCTCAAAAGATTCCCGTTGCGGATTAGGATTTGTTCCCGAGGAAAATTTAATGGGGCGCGCTCTCTGCACCGTATATTCCATTGGAAACGGCGTGAAACTTTGGGAGTTTTGGTTATGGTTTCAGAACATAAGATATGATCGTATTCTTAAAAGAATCGTTTGATGATCCAGCTTCCTAAAATAGAACAGTTACAAAATATTGTAGGTTACAAATTCAAAAATCTAGATTTAGTTACCGTGGCCTTATCTCATCCGGGACACAAAAGGTATAACAAAGATCTGATTAAAAACTTTGAGCGCTTAGAATTTTTGGGAGACCGAGTACTAGGCTTAACATTAGCTAATTTTTTGTATGAAAAATTTCTAACCGAAACTGAGGGCGACTTAGCAACTAGAATATCAACTCTAGGCGGGACGAACTTCTTAATTGATATCGCGAAAAAAACGCGAATTATAGATTGCTTTTCAATCCCTAAAAGCTTTTTTGTTTCCGATACCAAAAATTCTTCAACAATTGCCGATATATTAGAAGCTCTTTTTGGCGCGATATTTCTTGATTCGGATTTTGAAACTACAAAAAAAATCATCGTCAATTTTTTGGGAACAGATTTGACCAGAGCCACTCATAAAAAAAAGGATTCCAAAACGCATCTACAAGAACTTACACAAGCAAAAACAATGGAACTTCCGGTTTATAAAGTGATAGAAACGAGTGGGAAACAACATAATCCGATCTTTAAAGTAGAAGTAGCTGTCTTTGGTCATTCATCAATTGGCGTTGGCGGCTCAAAAAAAGCAGCAGAACTAGACGCTGCCAATAAAATGATAAAAAGGTTAAAGAAAACGCATAGGAGTCTTCATTGAAAAAGTGCGGATTTATTGCAGTGTTGGGAGAAACAAATTCTGGTAAATCATCTTTAATCAATAAATTAGTTGGACAGAAAGTTTCCATTGTATCCAGAAAAGTTCAAACGACTCTATCAAAAATCTTAGGAATAGTTATTCACAATGAAAGCCAAATCATTCTAGTGGATACTCCAGGTTTTTTAAAAAATAAAAAATCGGATAATTTGGAAAAAATAACGTGGGATGCTTTTCGTGAATCTGACGCTATTTTGTTTATGATTGACGCTAGCAAAAAGGATTTCAAGAATAGCATAGCATTGTTAAAAAAGATTGATCCTCAGAAAAAGACTTCTCTTGTTATGAATAAGATCGACTTAATCCACAAGCCTAAATTATTGGAAATAGCGGTTTCTTTAGACAAAACAAGAAATTTCGAAAATATATTCATGATTTCTAGCGTAACCGGAAGCGGTATTAGCAAAATTCTCGACTATTTGAGCAAAACTATTCCGGAAGGAGAGTGGATTTTTGATGAAAACGAAATTACAGACTCGTCTTTTGAAAAATATACCTCCGAAATCACTCGCGAACATATTTATCATCGATTACATCAAGAAATTCCTTATAAATGTATGGTAAAAACAGAACATTATCAAAATCAAGCCGACGGAAGCGTAAAAATAGTTCAAAACATTTATGTGAAAAATGATTCTCACAGAAAAATTATTTTAGGCAGCAAAGGGAATAAGATAAAGGCAATCGGGCAAGCTGCTCGCCAAGAACTTTCTCGTTTACTTGGAAAAAATGTGCACCTGTTTTTGCATGTTTTCGTAGGAGATCCTTCTTCCGTAATACACGACTAAGCGCAACTATGGATGACATTATGTAACTTTCCGTAGGAATTTGAGATTGACGAGGTTCTCAAGCTCCATCTGGTCAAAAAACAAAATTAGAATAAATTTCTTACTGATTTAACATTAGCGCAAGCGCGTAAAGATGCTTGTATTTCCTTAGAATGGACGGTGTCTTTAACTTTTATATCGACTAACAATTCAAAAAAACCCGTTGATCTGTTTTCTATCTTCAAATTAGCGATGCAACCATCATTTGAGCTGATTATATTTGTAATAGTCGCAAAACTATCTGTTTTATTTAAGATCACGATTCTTAACCTTATCATAAAAGTGGTATTGTTTTCGTTATTTTCGCTCCATCTTACTTTTATTAGCGCATCTTCATCTTCCGTTATATTGTCGCAATCATTCAAATGTACAACTAGTCCTTTTTGTGGCGTCAAAACGCCTACTACCTGATCGTACAAAATTGGACGGCAACAATCGGCGAAATGAACCGCTATTTTGGGCGAAAAATTAATTAAACATAATGGTTCAGCATTGCCAGTCGTTTGGTTTTTGCTTGAGAACATCAGACCGATTACGCTTAACGGAATAACTCCTCTTCCAACGTTATAATAAAATTGCTCTAACGATTTACATGAAAATTTTCGAAAATCTAGAAGACTTTCATTGAAAACAAGATCGATAGACGAAAAAATATACTTTATTAAGTGCTGTCCGAGTAATGCAAATTCTTTTTTTTCTTTTGATTTTACGAATTTTTTTATGCATGCCTTTGCTTTTCCGGTAACTGCGAACTCATCCCAATCTGCTTCTGGATGTTGATCTGTAGATGTTATTACTTCGATTTGATCTCCATTTACGATTTTAGTTTTCAACGGCACCATTTTTTCATTAATTTTTGCGCCTATGCATGTATTTCCAATGTTAGAATGAATCTCATAAGCGAAATCTATAACAGTCGCTCCCCGAGGCAACGAAATCAAATCTCCATTTGGCGTAAAACAGAATACCTTATCTTCGAACATTTCAAGTTTGGAATTACTCATGATATCGTCTGGGCTATTTGAGCTTTGAAGCGTAAAAAGTAAGTTCTTAACCCAGCTATAATTGAGGTAATCGTCTTTTTTAGCGACAACGTCTCCTTTTTTATACATCCAATGCGATGCGAGACCGGCATCTGCGGCTTGATGCATTTCTTCGGTACGAATTTGAATTTCTATTGGTTGTTTAAGCGGACCGATAACAGTGGTGTGTAGCGATCTGTAATTATTTAGTTTAGGAATACTTATGTAGTCTTTGAATCTGCCTGGCACTATTTGAAAATTAGTATGAATTACGCCAAGAGCGCGATAACATTCTTCAGTTGTTTTAACTATTACACGAAAAGCCATGATATCATTGATTTGTTCCAGACCTATGTGGCGATTTTGCATTTTCTTCCATATTGAATATACGTGTTTCTCTCTTCCGTTTATTCTTACATCAATATTAGTTACCTTGAAAGTTAATGTTAGTTCCAAAACAGTATTTTCTATAAAATTACGACTTTCATTGCGAAGTTGGTTTAGTTTTGTTGATATTGCGCTATATTCGCTAGGATATAGGTTATAAAAAGCTATATTTTCCATTTCGTCTTTTACGGCGTTCATACCTATGCGTTCGGCAAGCGGCGCGTAAATATCTAACGTTTCTAGGGAAATTTTCTTTCTTTTATCAAGCGAAACAATATAGTTTAGCGTACGCATATTATGGAGGCGGTCAATGAGTTTCACAACAAGAGCTCTTATATCTCGAGTTACAGCTAATAAAAACTTCTTGAGATTTTCCGCCTGAAGCATTTTTGAGGACGTATAGTTAATTTTTGATAACTTGGTCACTCCTTCTACCAGAGCAGCTACTTCTGGTCCAAACATCTCTTTTAATTGTTCTGCCTTGACATTCGTATCTTCCAGAACATCATGTAGTAGCCCACTTATGACAGTCGTAACGTCAAATTTATATTCTGCTAAATTTTGAGCAACTTCCACGCAATGGGAAAAATATGGTGAACCAGATGCTCTTTTTTGAATACCATGCGCCTCCATTGCGAAAAGATATGCTTCTCTTAACAAATCTTCGTCCAATTGCGGAGTATATTCTTTTACTATATTTATTAATCCAGACGACGTAAGCAAGTGCCACCAAAACTATTTATATTTAAATTATTAACAAAACTCTTCGCTTAGGGCACGCAAATACCGCACGCTTTTACGAAAATATATAACAAAACTCGACATGACTTTCATTATACTGCAACTTTATATTGTATCGGAACAAATCAAAAATTACATTTCAATATTTACGCCCATTTTTTTAATAATTATTTAAATTTTCTCATGTTTACATAAGAAAATGGAATCTTTTAAGAATAAATTTTTCAAAAGAATCTCTATTAGGCGGAAAGCTAGTGGTTATATAGCCATATTACTGTGCGTAGCGATACCGGTGCTCATGCTTGGCGCCAAATATGTAATAGATAGTTCTACAAAAGATACTATTAATATGGAAAAAAGCGGCGGTAACTTCTATAAGAAATGCGCTAAAAGCGCCGCTTTAGCAGTGGCTAAAAATTGGAATCCTGGATTAACATTAGATCAGCAAAAAGACGCTATTTTAAAAATAGCCGACGCCGTTTACAACGCTAATCCAATTCATGACGACAGCATAATAGGAGAAGTGATTCCTGGTTTAAATGTTAAACAGAATCATCAAACAACGTCGAATTCTGCTTTTGGCGTTATGATTGTAAAATCATCAATCTCTTCTCCTTCAATAAAAATCGATTATGTGGAAGATACAAAATATATAAATAGATTGTGCGCCTCCAATCAGAATAAAAATTATTCTCTTTGGAATCCTTATTGTGCAATGTGGAAATTAGTAGACAAGGGCACGGAAGCGGCAAATCGAGCTAGTATTTTTGATGAAGTTGATGAAACTGAATTGGAGCAAGGGAATTTTGTACTAAAAAATCATGATATTTATACGGAACCTAAATTAAATACGACTACTATTTCTTCTGAATATCCCACAAATACATATTATAACGCATATAACGATTATTGTTCATATATTTACTATCAGGTTCCCAGTATTGATAATTCCACAAGTTTTGGTTACAGCGCGGAAAACAATTTATCATCTACCGGCGGCATACATAGCACCAATGCTTCCACCTACAGAAAAAGATTTGATTCCTTGGACGCCAATCGTGTGTTGGTATCTCTTAATAATGATAAAATCAAAGTACAGACGGATAATGATACCGCTTACGCTCTGCCTGCTCAATGTAACGTGGATATCGTATTGGCAGTTCCGGTAAACGGCGCAACTTGTAACACAGACAACCAAGATGCTGCGTCAGATAGCGCCGGAACTCCGTTTGCAGAAGCGAATACCAATACCAATACTGTTTCGGCGGCCGTGAAAACGACTCCGATTTATCAAATTGGGCAAGCTTGCAAAAATTTCGTGAAGAGGCATTTTTATTGCACGCGCGGCGTAAACATGGGACTGATCCCATATTCCGGGAAAGTATCAATTTCACCGGATAAAACAGTGTATACGGATCAGATCCCGGATTTTGTTACAACCTATTATATTTGCACCCCTAAGTCCAGCTGCGGAACAATCTGCGGAGCAACACTCTACGCCACTCGCGGAGAAAAAGATGCTTCATTGGCCATGAATTATGTTTGGGGCAAAGATCTTACCGGTTGCCCCATTATGTGTCGCAGAGGAAGCGTTCAACTTTTGCCCAAGTATGCTGGCAATCAAATTGCCGTCGGAAATCTGCTGTCTAACGATAATCCAAACACAGCGGAACTAAAATATCGTCGTATGAATTTGAACCCTTGCTATCTGGGATATGCAAATCTACTGAGTTTAAAATGCGAAAAAGCTTGTAAGACATATTTACCCAATCCATACTACATGATCGAGCCAACGGCAGATTTGGTCAAGATTTATGAAATGTTGAACGCCTTATATCCCATTTATGATCTGCAAAATGTATCCAATTTTCTGTTCATTCCACTAGAGTGGGCTAATAATTTTTTTCAGAGTTGGACCAGAGATTCCTCTCAACTTTCTAAAACGTCCAGTAGTGGGTTGTATCGGGAACCAAAAACGACTTCTGGTCGCAAAAAAGCCGTGATTTTGCTAGTGAACAAGCCAGATTGGTTTGAGCCAGGAGAACTCACTTACATTGGTTTTGACAACGATTACGCTGAAATTCCGATATTCGAAAGCGACAAAATCGATTTCAGTATAGATTACAGCGATACGACGAAAAAATTTCTGGATGGAACAAATTATGACGGTACTATCCAAGGACAAAAAAAAATCATCAAATACGAAACGTTGAGCGGAACGGTCGTCAATGGCGTATGCGAAGAAGCAGCCAAAGGCCGTCTAACATTTCCTGCTAAGGGACTAGTAAAAATTACCTTTTCAAATACAGTTTCAAGTTCGTCCAATATGAATTCATGGACTGATTGCGGGAATCCTCTGTCTTCTATTGACGTTTCTTGGAACAGGATAGTATACGGAAATAATAGGTTTGTTGTAATGGGTCTCCGTGGAGAAGTAGCGTATTCTAAAGATGGTATTACATGGCAAAGTGCTGGAAGCCCTTTGTTTTCGTCTTCTATTGGCCGCGGAGAATGGAACGCAATAACCTATGCAAATGGTAAATTTGTAGCGTTTTGTGGCTCATATATAGCATATTCTGAAGACGGCATTGACTGGCAAATTAAAAAAGCCTCTGATGCAACTGCACTAGGAGGAGCGTATATAGGAATAGCGCACGGTAACAACAGATTTGTGGCAATAACTACTTACGAAGGTTATGCGGTATGTTCAGATGATAACGGTATCACTTGGCTGCAACCTAATCAATACGGCTTTTTGGGGAACGATCTGATCTACGGAAACAGCAGATTTGTGGTAATAGATTCTGACGGCCATGTTGCGTATTCTGAGGATGGCGTTACTTGGCAAAGTGCTGGAAGCCCTTTGTCTTCTATTTGCGACGGAGGATGGTGCGCAATAACCTATGGAAACAGCAGATTTGTGGCAATAAATTGTTGTGGCAATATTGCCACATCCGAAGACGGTGTTATATGGCAAAGCGCGGGAAGCCATTTGTCTTCTATTTGCGATGAAGGATGGTGCGCAATAACATACGGAGACAACAAATTTGTGGCAATAAGTAATAACGACCATATTGCCGTATTCGACGATTTGAAGAATAATAACTCTGAATTGACCTTCGCCAATATAAGCGATTCAACCATGTACTCCGTAGCTGGCGAGAAAACTTTCTTCATTACTCCGGACAAAATATCCTCAATTGACGACAATGGCAATTACTATATCGAGTTTGAGATGAAATCATTAAAATTAATCTCTGCCGAAATTACCAATAGACCATATGAAAAAGTTACGCCGAGCTGTTCATTGTCAGGTACGACAGATACGCAAAACTCAAATGGAACGGCATACATTAATACAAATATAAAAGCCCCAATACAAATAACGGCGACAGTTTATCCTAAAAATTCAGGTTCAGTTACTCTTTTCGGCGTAAATGGCACTGACATCTCCAGTAGTAAAGGAGTAGGCACAACCACTTCTTCGGAATCGTATACATTTTCTGCGAGCTGTTTTACGAATAATTATAAAGCACAAAAAATATATTATGAGGTGAAAGACGCCTATATTACTGACGTTAGTTTAACTTCTCAAAATATGAGGTGTATATTTCAGGAAAAAGGGCATTATCTAGATGATTCGGAGAAATATTCCTCTCCTCGTAAAGACGAAGGAGTTGAATTTGGACCAGATCGTCGTGGTTATCCACTCAAAATTGACGCAAATTCCTACAATCATCCTAACGCCAGCGATATTATGCTGTACAGAGACGTGGATGGAGAATGGAGGATAATGCTCTGGCTAGCTGCGCGCCACCAAAAATAGAATTTCCAATTTCTTATGGAAAAATTGTAACGACTTTTAAACGCATGGAATATGCGGCTGAGCTGGCAATATTTTTAAACATTGATGGTCAAGATTTCGACAAAAATTTTTTATATTTTCCACCGAACTGGAACCCTAGCACTGACCCCCCTTCTAGTACTGGCACAAATAGCGAAAACTACTCCATAACAAGTTATGACGCGTATTACGACGATGTAACGCAACGTACGATATATCACCTTGATTTAACGATATTTTTGAATAACTCAAACAAAACGAATTATGTTGTATTAGATCCGAATGAAAAAGCGCCAACCATCTCGAAAAACCATGATCACAGATATAATTGGTGGCTTATCAGTTCGGTTTGCAAAAACAATAGAACTGTTACAACATCCACAACTTCGCCAAATGTGGATAATTACATTACCCTAAGCGGAGGAAACGGCCCTAACGCATCTGGATACATAAATTTTTATGGAATTGGAGATTTGAGTTTATCTACCATTACGACAATTGTAAGCTCTGGCATCATAGGCGTTAAGAAACACGACGATTCATGGGAAAATACCACGATCAATAGCACAACGTCTGCAACAACGCAAACCATAACAATATCTCCTAGCACTCATAAATATGAAGATATAGGAAACGGGCAATACGCCGTGACTTTGAATCTAACAAACACCAAAATCAGCGATCCAGCATTTATAGATTCCTTACCATCGCCATATTATAAAATCCTCAATTACCCGAACGCAATTGAATATTCGCGCTCGGTGAATTTTTCCCGGAATTATGGCGGTAAACCAGTTTGCGCAACCGGAGTAGCTTTCGGAAGCGAATTCGATGGATCAGGGGCTTCGTTTGGCTTAACGTATGATTACGATCTCGGCTACTGGAGGCCATATTGCAATTATAAGAATTTGTCATACCCAAATCGTTTTTATAATTACCAAATAGCTGGAGATTTTTTCGCTATAATGGACGACGTTGGAACTTCAGCGCCGTATATGCGATGGGGAACATCTGACTACCAATATTGTCCCGGATTAAATAAAAGATTTTGGAAAAATGATGCGAGATCGTCGCCGGCTTGCTATGAATTCGATTTACATTATCCTGAATCAGCGAACGCTAAGGCCAAAATGATAGTCGGCGGTTTTACATGGCCAATTAATTCAGTTCTGCTGCTTAATGAATGGCAGACAATTGGCGGAAATACGACAGATGTGCAATTGGCCACTAGTCCTAACGCAGCCTGCAGGACAGTTACAACTGCAGTTTGCAACAAACTGAAGGAAAACGCAAATCTGCGTGTCTATATTATCAAATATCGAGGACAAACGAATGCTAAAGACGCTGCTAGAAATATTGTTTCGCACGATTATGGTTATATCAAAAGTTGCGCCAGCGGGATAACGACGCCGTACTGGCAGGAAGCTACTACAGAAGCCCAACTAAAAACAGCTCTTGACGCTATCGCTGCCGATATTAAATCTTTTGCCGGACATCAAGAGGCTCAAAATGTAGAATAATAGAGGAAAATACTTCGATATATCTAATAACTATTTCTGCTGATTATTTTCGGAACCGGTATTTAATATTTTATAAAGCTCGGAGATGGTATGCATTACGGAAGCCCCGCTTTTCATATTGATTTCCAGCAATTCTTGAAATGTTTTCTTACCAATAGCATCGGCAATCTTAATTAACGTAGACGCAGGGCTCTGCGGTTGTTCATTTCCTAAAAAAACAGAAATTTCCCTTAATGAATCGTAAGCCTGCTCTATTGTTATTTTGTTTTTGCTTACATTTTCGTTGACTGGAGTTCTTTCAATAGAAGCTTCTGTTTCATTTTCGTCGTCAGCAAGACTTTCTTTCGAAACGGCGTGTTTTTTGTTTTCTTCACCTACTTGCATTCGTTTATCTATTAAATTTTTAGAAGTAAGACGTTTTATATCTTCTAAATTATCGTAAATTCCGTGAAAGCTTGGAGCTTCATGCTGACATTCGCGAGTAAGAAATTTATCTAGAGTTTGTAGATTCTCCATCAGCGTATTTATTTCGAGTTCTAAATTCTCCAGGAATTTAATCGGAGTAGCAACAACGCTCTTTCTGATCTGCTTAAAGGATAATCCGCTTTTATTTTTAGTTTGTATGTTATGTCTGGCTGTCATCCAGTCGG
>JAISYW010000064.1 GCA_031269645.1 Holosporaceae bacterium | reverse complement strand
GATGCGTTAAGAATGGCTATTTTATCTTTACGAAATCATACGAAGAATAGGATCGTCACGGTTTTTGGATGCGGAGGCGAGCGTGATAATCAAAAACGAGCTTTAATGGGGAAAATAGCCGAAGAATTGTCTGACGTGGTTATTGTAACGGACGATAATCCACGAAATGAAAATCCAAAATTGATCAGAGAAATGATATTAAGTGGATGTCGAAACGCAATAGAAATCGCTGATCGAAAGGAAGCGATTGAAACAGCGATAGATATGTTGGTAGATGGAGATTCGCTACTTGTGGCAGGGAAAGGTCATGAAACTTATCAGCAAGTTGGAGATAAATTCATAAACTTTAATGATAAGGAAGTAATTTTAAATAGGATATCCAATGACAAGTGTGTTTTCTAAAGAAGAATTATCTAAAATTTTTTCTAAACAAATCCAGAGCGGTATAAATGATGTTTGCATAAATTCCAACGATGCTAAATTCGGCGATTTATTTGTGGCTTTAAAAGGAAAAAAAACAGACGGTCATAAGTTTGTGAAACAAGCCATTGATAATGGCGCAATATTAGCGATCGTAGAAGAAGATATCGATGGAATTGACGAAAAAAAATTGGTAAAAGTTGAATCTTCATATAAGGCATTATTGGAATTAGCAAAATATAATATAGAAAAAACCAATGCCAGATATATAGGAATCACCGGAAGCGTCGGAAAAACGACTACGAAAGATATGATCTACCATATACTTTCTCAATTTCCTGATGGCGGTAATATTCATGCGACGCGAAAAAATTTCAATAGTCAGATTGGATTGCCGATTTGCGTTGCAACTATGCCTCGAAACACAAAAATTGGAATTTTTGAAATGGGAATGAGCAATTTCGGGGACATAAAAAAGCTAATTAATATAGTTCCGCCGGCTGTTTCAATAATTTCTGGTATTTGTGAGACGCATCTCGAGTTTTTTGATTCGGTTTGGGACATCTGTAAAGCGAAAGCGGAAATATTTGAGACGTTAATTCCGCAGGAATTTGCAATTATTCCAGCTGATTCTCCTTATACTGTTTTCTTAGAAAATAGAGCTCGTAAATGCGGTGTTCAGGAGGTTTTTTCGTTTGGATTTCAAAAGAGCGATGCGCACATCATTTCGTATAATTATGTGGACGAAGGTATCAGTATTGTAATGGAAATTTTAGGAGAAAAAATAGAGTACAGAATTCGTTGTTATAATGATTCATGCATTTTAAACAGCGCGTCTGCCATATTAGCTGCTTATGCCGTTTCCAAAATACAATTACAGGAATTAGCCGATGTAATCGGTTCGTTTCTTCCGTCCCAGAAGCGCGGAGAAAATATTTTTTTTAAGGAGCGTAATCTAATTGTGGTTGACGATTCTTACAACGCGTGTCCAACGTCGGTACGAGCTGCAATCAAGTCGTTATCCAGATATAAAACGCGCAGAAAAATTCTGGTTATTGGAGATATGTTAGAATTGGGATTAGATAGCGTCCATTATCATGAAAATTTATCTGCAACTATTGATAAATTTGGAATAGATTTAGTTTTTGCTTGCGGAAAGTTTTCGTTATCTCTATTTAATAATTTAGTGGATAGCAAAAAGGGCGCTTGGCGGGAAAATTCCTTAGAAATTTCCAAAAAAGTTTTAAACGAAATCCATGATGGCGATTGTATTTTAGTGAAAGGATCAAATTCCATGGGAATGAGTCTTGTTGTTGAAACCATAAGAAAGTGGGTAAATCATGTTTTATAGTTTATTATCGTATTTAGATTTTGTTTCCGTCGCCAATTTGTTGCGCTATATTTCGTTTCGAACTATATGCGCTCTACTAACCTCTTTAATAGTTAGTTTTTTAATTTATCCAACCTTTATTAGACGATTGAAGAGCTTTATTCAACCGATACGAAAATGCGGTCCAGAATCTCACGTCTTGTGCAAACAAGGAACTCCGACAATGGGCGGAGCAATTATTATTGCTGGAACGATAATGTCTTCCTTACTTTGGGGAGATATTCATAATAATTATCTATTATTACTGATATTTTTGACATTATTTTATTCGGCTGTAGGTTTTGGGGACGATTTTTTAAAAATAAAACGCAAAAATTGTCGCGGGATTCGTGGTAGAAAAAAATTATTAATGCAAACAGTTGTCGCGTTGGTTTTTTCATATTTAGTCGAATTTTTGAGAACGCCGGATATTGCAGGTCATTTAACATTTCCGTTTCTCAAAAATTTTACCATAAACAATAGCGTATTTTTAATTGCTTTCACTACTTTTGTTATAGTCGGTAGTTCTAATGCTGTGAATTTAACAGACGGATTGGATGGTTTAGCGACTTTTCCTTCAATGTTAGTAGCGCTATGTCTTGGAATCATAAGCTATGTTGTTGGTCATTTTGTTTTTGCTAATTATCTGCGGATAACTTACATAGCGTCGGTTGGAGAATTATGTATTTTTTGTGGAGCGTTAATTGGAGCATGTCTTGGGTTCTTATGGTACAATGCCCCGCCGGCTATGGTTTTCATGGGAGACACTGGATCTTTGGCGATTGGCGGAGCTTTAGGAGCTATCAGCGTAATAATAAAACAGGAATTCGTTCTTGCTATCCTTGGCGGATTGTTTGTACTAGAGGCATCCTCTGTTATGATGCAGGTGGTGTATTTTAAAATTACGGGAAAAAGAATTTTCCTTATGGCTCCGATACATCATCACTTTGAAAGAAAAGGATGGACAGAATCGACCGTCGTTATTAGGTTCTGGATTATTTCATTTGTATTTGCATTAATTGGATTAGCAACCTTAAAGATAAGATGATTCGTCTGAATTTTTATAAAAATAAACACGTTGGAATAATTGGTTTCGGGAAAACTGGCAAATCGGTGGCCGACGCTTTGATTGAGAGCGGAGCATGTGTAAGTATATGCGACGATTGTTTAATATGTGATGCAAAATATCAAATTTTAAATCCAAGTGATTTGGATTGGAAATCAATTGATTTTTTGGTCGTTAGTCCTGGCGTTAATTTGTTGTGGCCCAAACCTCATTTGGCAGTTGAGTTCGCGCGGAAGTATTCCATTCCAATAATTAACGATATTGATTTATTTCAACAGCAAGTGGTGCAAAAAAATATTTGCATTACTGGAACTAACGGGAAATCTACTACTGCGGCGCTTGTGAATCATATCCTTAATTGCGCTAACAAACGATCGCTTATCGGCGGAAATTTTGGTAATACTGTCTTGTCTTTGAATGAAGATGTGGAATTTTATGTTTTGGAAATCTCTTCGTATCAATTAGAATCGTGTAGTATTTTAGGATTTGATACGGCTGTTTTATTAAATATAACTCCGGACCATTTGGTTAGGCATGGCGGAATGATTGGATATATCGCCGCAAAACAGAGAATTTTCGCTAATTTTCATGAAAATTCATGTGCAATAGTTGGCGTAGATGATGATTATTGCTCGGAAATTTTTACGTTTTTAAAATATATAAAATATCCGCATCTAATACCTATTTCTGGACAAAAAGTGCCAGAATTGGGGGTCGGTTGGAGCGACGATAAGCTTATTGACGATCGTTTTGGTTCGTTTGACGTCGTTTGCGATGCAAATCCTATGTTTGAAGGTACGCATAATCGTCAAAATATCGCAGCTACCTACGCTGCATGCATTGTTCATAAAATCACTAAAGCAGAATTCCGTAATGGATTATTTTCATTTGGAGGGCTCGAACATCGCCAGGAATTGGTTGCAAATATTTTGGGGATTCAGTATGTTAACGACAGTAAGGCGACAAATGCCGATTCTGTTGAACAAGCTTTAAAACGATTCGATAATATATTATGGATTTTGGGAGGGCGACCAAAGGAAAATGGCATTACAAACTTAGTAAAGTATTTTCATAAAATAAGATTTGCATTTTTGATAGGTGAAGTTTCCGAAGAATGGTCGCAATTTTTTGAAAAACATAATGTAAAGTATGAAATATCGCATACGTTAGAAATTGCCGTAAAACGAGCTCATGAAATATCAAAAAATTTTGGAAATGTTGTTTTATTGTCTCCTGCCTGCGCGAGTTTTGATCAATTTAAAGATTTTGAAGAAAGAGGAAATTGTTTCAGAAATTTAGTGCATAACTTAGGCAAAAGTTTATCTCATGATTAGTGTTTCCAGATCAGATAATCGCATTTTCGGACGTTGGTGGTGGACCGTCGACAGAATAATGTTATTTTCGTTTTTCACAATGATAATATTGGGCATTTTACTTGCTATGACAGCTACTCCAATGGTTGCAAATCGTATAGGAGTCGAAGAATTTTACTTTTTGAAGCGACATTTGTTATATACCGTTCCGTCTCTGTTGGTAATTTTTTTCATATCTGTGCTGGATAACGCAAATATTAAAAAATTCGCATTATATTTGTTCCTTTTTTCAATATTTTTAATGATATTAACTATTTTTTGGGGGCCGGAAATCAAGGGAGCGCATCGTTGGATTCCAGTTTTTGGAGTTTCTCTGCAACCATCTGAATTCGC
Source organism: Holosporaceae bacterium (assembly GCA_031269645.1). Lineage (GTDB taxonomy): Bacteria > Pseudomonadota > Alphaproteobacteria > UBA3830 > UBA3830 > JAIRZM01. The sequence continues at coordinate 1,202 of JAISYW010000064.1, read as the reverse complement.
GAAACCAGCGCTAGCCATTATTACCGCTTGGATGTTCGCAAAACAACACAAAAATCCGGAAGTTAAGGGTAAGTTCATTGCTAGTTCATTTTTAACTATATTAATTATCCTATTAGTTTTACAACCAGATATAGGTATGATCGTCGTGGTAATGACCGTTTGGTTAAGTCAATTGTTTTTGAACGGATTGCCATTTGTTTTTATGATTGTTTTTTGTGCGACCGGAATATGCGGTTTTGTTCTTGCTTATCTCCTTATTCCACACGTGACTGCCAGGGTTGATAGATTTTTAGATCCAATAACCGGAGATCATTATCAAATTAATAGATCGCTGGAAGCTTTTTCGAATGGCGGGCCTTGGGGCGTTGGTCCGGGCGAAGGTATTGTAAAAAAACATATTCCAGATGCGCACGCGGATTTTGTTTTTGCCGTGCTTGGGGAGGAGTTTGGCTTTTTTATTTGTGCATTTGTAATAATTTTAGTCGCATTTGTGGTAATTTATGGAATATTGAAATCCATAAAAGAAAATAATTTATTTAACATATTGGCGTCTGTCGGGCTATTGATTCAATTCGGTTCGCAGTCATTTATTAATATAGCATCTGCATTGCATATTATTCCAACAAAAGGCATGACTCTGCCTTTTATGAGTTATGGAGGTTCATCTATGTTCGCAACTAGTATCACTGTCGGTATGATTTTAGCCTTAGGAAGAAGGAAAATAATTCTGTTGGAAGAATGATATGTCATTGTGTTATTAGTATGGTATTTTTACAAAGCGCGTCTTACAAGTTTTAGAAAAATTAAAAAAATAAAATAATACCGTTGACGAACTTATAAAGGTTCGTATATAAATGTTCCCACGTTCATTGAAATAGTTAAAACGAAATTAATAAGAAAGGATATGTAGGTGGCGCGATTAGAGTCACATACATATCAGATCTTGCGTCAGATATGATATGAGACTAGGACGACTTTTAGTCGTTTAACTTGAGAGTTCGATCCTGGCTCAGAACGAACGCTGGCGGCACGCTTAACACATGCAAGTCGAACGAAATTATGAAGCTTGCTTTATAATTTAGTGGCGCACGGGTGAGTAACACGTGGATACCTGCCTATCGATGGTGGACAACTCCGGGAAACTGGAGCTAATACAGCATAATCTCGAGAGAGGAAAGATCGAAAGGTCGTCGATAGAGGGG
>JAISYW010000025.1 GCA_031269645.1 Holosporaceae bacterium | reverse complement strand
CGACTTTTCCGCCTTTGGCATAAGGAGCAAGAAGATCAACAACTTTAATACCAGTTACTAAAGCTTCCGTTTCGGTAGCTTGCTCCACAAATTGAGGGGCTTCTCTGTGAATAGGTAATACGATATCAGACTTTATAGGTCCTCTGTCGTCAATTGGTTCTCCAATTACATTAATGATTCTGCCGAGCAATTGTTTTCCGACTGGCACTTCGATCATTTTCCCCGTATCTATGACTTCTTGACCTCGCCTTAGACCTTCGGTGTTATCCATAGCAATAGTTCTAACAATATTTTCGCCCAACTGATGCGCCACTTCCAGAATCACTTTTTTTCCATTGATATTAACTTCGAGAGCGTTCAAAATTTTCGGAACATCATTTTCAAAAATAACGTCCACAACAACCCCCAAAACTTGAAATATAGACCCTTTATTTTCTTTCATATATCTATCCTTTCGATATAGCTTCAGCACCAGATACAACTTCAGCAAGTTCTTGCGTGATATTGTATTGTCTGGTTCTATTATATTTTAGCGTCAAATTTGAGAGCAACTCGTCGGCATTTCTTGTGGCATTGTCCATAGAAGTCATACGCGAGCCTTGTTCTCCAACAATACTTTCTAAAACCGATTGATATATTTGAATTCCAATATTATATGGCAATGCGGTTTTTAAGATTTGCTTGGCGTTCGGTTCAAGAATAGTGACAGTTTTATCTGTATTAGGCTTCGATTGCACTGGAATAATGGTTTTTGTTTCCACGTTATGCTTTATTACCGTGTAACTTTTTGTATATACAATAGAAATTTTATCTACTTTTTTTGCTTCGAAGTAGTCAATCGCTTTTTCGGCTATTTTTTTTGAGTTACTAAATAAATTATCACTTTTATAAAAATCACTCGCCAATTCGATAGAGTCCTCTGCAGAAAGTAACGGTTTCAACATTTCAAATAATTTATATCCAATACAAATAATGCACGCTTTGACATTTTGTTCGTGAAGTTTAGCTATTATTTGCTCGACTTCTTTACCGATAAGGTAGTTGAAATTTCCGCATAATCCACGATCGGCTGCGATTACTATTAACATTTCAGCATTTACGACTTTTCTACCCGAAAAAAACTCGCAGTCCGTATTTAAAAATTCTCGGCGGAGTTTGGAAAATACATTTTCTAATTCGAAAGCGTATTCCCTAGACGAATTTGCCGTTTGCTCGGCTTTTTTTAACTTTACGCCGGCAACCAATTTCATTGCGGAAGTCACTTTTCTTGTGGATTGAATAACTCCTATTTTATTTCTGAACTCCTTTAAATTGGCCATCCAATTTCCTATATTCCATGCTCTTTTTTAAATTTCTCATGATATATTTTTATTTTCTCCTCTATTTTTTTATCGGTTCCTATCGTTATTTCTCCAAGATTTCTTATTTCGTTCAATATTTCAGGAGATTCGCTCCAAAGACACTCCAACACATATTTCTCGAATGCGCCGATTAAAGATAATTTTAAATCGTCAAGATATCCATGAACTCCTAGATAAATACTGACAACCTGTTCCTCTATGTTTTTTGGAGAGTATTGCGGCTGCTTCAGAAGTTCAGTCAACCTTTCGCCGCGAGATATCAATTTTTTGCTAGTTGGATCTAAATCAGATGCGAATTGCGCAAAATTAGCCATTTCGCGATATTGAGCCAATTCGAGTTTTATTTTGCCAGCTACTTGTCTCATGGATTTCGTTTGGGCTGCAGATCCAACTCTACTAACCGACTGACCAACGTTAATAGCCGGCCGAATCCCCTTATAGAACAAATCGCTCTCCAAGAATATCTGTCCGTCGGTAATTGATATAACGTTCGTAGGAATATAAGCCGACAAATCGCCTGCCTGTGTCTCAATGATTGGAAGAGCCGTCAATGATCCTCCGCCTTTTGCTTGATTTAATTTAGCCGCTCTTTCCAATAATCTGGAATGCAAATAAAAAACATCTCCTGGATAAGCTTCTCGTCCCGGAGGCCTTTTTAATAATAAGGATATTTGCCGATATGCGACTGCATGCTTAGATAAATCGTCGTATATTATCAAAGCATGCATTCCATTGTCTCTAAAATATTCTCCGATGGCGCATCCCGAATACGGAACAATATATTGCATAGTTGCGGCGTCGGAAGCGGTTGCGGCAACAACAGTCGTATATTCCATTGCTCCGGCTTCCGCCAATGTTTTTACGATTTGAGCGACAGAAAATCTTTTCTGCCCTATAACGACGTAAATACAATACAACTTATCTTTTTCTATATTTTGATCAAAAGCATATTTTTGATTTAAAATAGTATCGACAGCGATAGCCGTTTTGCCCGTTTGTCTGTCGCCTATTATTAATTCTCTTTGGCCACGACCGATGGGCACAAGAGCGTCAATTGCTTTCAGACCCGTATGTACTGGCTCGCTGACCGATTTTCTTTCTATAATTCCGGGAGCCTTTATGTCAATTGGCTTAGATTCAGATGATTTTATTGGTCCTTTTCCATCAATTGGTTCCCCAAGCGCGTTCACAACCCGTCCGAGAAGATTCTTACCAACCGGAACTCGCATGATTTTTCCAGTTCTACGAACTTCCATGCCTTCATAAACGCTGCGATCATCCCCAAATAATACAATATCCACGATATCTTCTGCCAAATTCAGGGTCATTCCCTGTATTCCAGATTCAAATACAACCATTTCTCCAATAAAAACATCATCTAAACCGTAAACTCTTACGATCCCATCGCAAACGGATATCGTGCGACCAATTTCGATAAAATCGGCTCCGGCATCAAAATTTGTAATACGTTCTTTTATAATAGAACCAATCTCGGAAGATTTAATTTTCATAATGCCCCTTCCTAATTGCGTTGTTTAAACGCGTCAATCTAGATTTCACGGAATAATCCAAGATTTTCGAGCGATATTGCACTTTTATGCTACCAATAATAGATTCATCTTTTTTAGTAACACATTCAATTTGCCCCTTAAAAATTTTGCGTATATTGTTTACGAGTTTGGTTTCATCTCTCTTGGAGAGCTTTTTAGCATATGTGATGTAAACGCTTTTTTTTCCTTTTATTCTATCAACGAGAGATGCGTAACTATCGCATATTTCGATCAATAACGACAACCTTTTGTTTTTTTGCAATAGATTCAGGAAAGCAACCATTTCATTGGATAATTCTAGCTCCGTCTTTATTTTGTCAATCAACAAAAAACCCTTTTGAGCAATTAAGGAGG
>JAISYW010000033.1 GCA_031269645.1 Holosporaceae bacterium | reverse complement strand
TCGTTGATTTTAAGCAAAATAGGTAGAATTTCCCTCATATGCGTTATGATTTGCGCTGGCGTTGAGAATGGATGTGGGATGGGAAAGGGAGCTTCTGATGCAAAGCAATCTCCGGGCCGGCTTCCGCCGCTACCTCCGGTGCGACCTCTAGCACCGACTACTACGAGTGAAAAACCGTCCGATGCAGCTCTATCTAGCGTCCCAAAATCATCTCATAGTGGACCTAAATCCTCAATTCCAAGCGGCGCTTCGTCATCTGCTAGGAGCTCACCACCCACAATGGTTACCTATGTACCTTTTTGAAGGAAACAAAGAAAATAAGTTATTTAAAGAGTATATGCATTTTAATAAAGACGATATATCACATAATTTCTATCTTGAAGGAGATGATATATCGGAAAATGCTTATAGAGCATCTTCAAAATTGCCAATGGGATTTGGTCATGGAGGAGCAATTGGCGAGATCTCTTTTGATCGATCAACTTTATCACCGAAGATACTATTTTTGGTAATTTGGAATTTTTATTGATTACTTGGCGTAATAAAGCACAAGGTAAATATACAGAAAAGGAGCAAAAAGCGTTAAAGAATCTGCGATGGTCTAAATATCTTAAGAATATTACCTTACTTGTTCTTGATGCCTAATTTTTTGAATCGAAATTGATCGGTATTGCTAATACATACAATGAGCTCACATCCCAGCTGATTCACTCTGTACTCTCTCCTACTTCTGGAGTGCTCAAAAAATAGAAATAAACTACTAGTTTCTCGTTCCCATTGTTTCCCCTTACGCTATCGCGATAACGGCTATGGCTATTACCACTAGCAGCCTCTTTTGCCATTCGGCATCATTCTTTTCTAGGGCAATTTCTATTTCTGTCATGACGGCTTCTTTTTCCATAATTACCTCCTGATTTTTCTCTCATAATCGCTTAAATGAGAATTAATTTTTTCGAAATTTTTCTTTTTATGTAAATCGCCTCGATACTCCTATCATAATCACGCTCTGGAACTTTATTTCATAAAATTCTTATCATGTATTGGTTCGCCTGCGTCAAAATCCTCCAAAAAATCACCTAAACTTATTTTATTAATAATTTCTAACGCTTGGCGTTTTCAATTTTAAAAATCTCCTAAAAATTCTCGAAATCAGCTGATTTCAAAAAAATATTTACATTTCAACTATCTCAAAAAAATACTAATTTTCGGTAAAAATCATGAATTTAAAAGATCAAATTCTAAAAACTCCATGGGAAAAAATCGCCAGACAGAATCAACTTCCTCCGGAAGGAAATTGGAATGTCTGGATGATTCTCGCCGGCCGCGGTTTTGGAAAAACCAGAGCCGCCGCCGAAACCATAAGAAAATGGGCCGTCAGCGGTCGATATAAAAGAATCGCCCTCGTGGCCAATACTATTCAGGAAGCGCGTCAAGTTATGGTGGAAGGCGAAAGCGGCCTCGTTTCCATATCTGAAAAAGAAGAAAAATTACTGTATGTTCCGAGTCGTCGTCTTGTGCAATGGCCAAACAAGGCAGTTGCGACACTCTATGGCGCAGAGCATTACGAACAACTGCGAGGACCGCAATTTGACGCCGCTTGGATAGACGAATTCGCGAAATTTCAGCATCCGAGGGAAACGTTCGAACAAATTTCCTTCTCGCTTCGTTTGGGTAAAAATCCGAAAACCATCATTACAACGACTCCGCGCCCGATTCAATTCATAAAAGATTTGATGGCGAGGAAAGACGTCATAACAGTGCGCGGCACGTCCCTGGAAAATATCGATAATTTATCGCCAACGTTTCTCAAACAATTGGAATATCTCAAAGGAACTCGCTTAGAAGCACAGGAAATTTATGCGGAAATAATCGACGATGATCAAAATACTCTTTGGTCTTGGAATAATATTGAAGATTGTTACAAAACGCCTCCGCATTTTTTAAATAACGTAGTAATCGGAGTCGATCCAGCCTTGACTTCCGGAGCAAACAGCGATGAAACTGGAATAATAGTCGTCGGCATGGATGGTTTCGGACACGGTTACGTTCTCGATGATCTTAGTATTTCGACTACTCCTGAAGTTTGGGCAAAACGAGTTATAGACGCTTACATGAAATATTACGCTCGATTAATTGTTATCGAATGCAATGCCGGCGGAGAATTATTAACAAATTTATTAGAATCTTTCGATAATTCGATCAAAATAAAAACAGTCTACGCAACTACGTCAAAAATAACGAGAGCCGAACCGATAGTCGTTCTATATCAGAAAAAATTAGTACATCATGCGCGACAATTTCAGATATTGGAAATGCAAATGGCGACCTATAAACCGAAAAGTAAATCTCCAGATCGATTGGACGCTTTAGTCTGGGCCATAAGCGAACTTTTCCAAATAAACGAACGTTCCAAAATTCCTTATATTTTTCTGGCGTAAATTAATCATTTCTTAATATGGCCATAAACCTAAACCAATCCACTTAAGTTTTCTTCTTTCAAATTTTTTGCATAAAGTTGGCGATAAACTTCGAGCTCCTGTCTAAATTTAATCGCTTCTTTTGGAGCAGTTCGATGATCTCGATTTATGTCTACGCTGCGCACGTTGTTTTGAATTTTAATTTTTTGCTCAACGACGTCAAATTCATCTCTAATTTCACAAGAAATTTTTTCCGATATCTCGCTCAATCCATCGTCCACATTTTTGCTAACAATCATTTGAGGCGTAGATTTTAAATCCTGAGTTATTTTAGAAAAGTCAACATTATCGGTACCATTAGTAAACTTTTCCGTAGAAATTGTTCTAGATTCAATAGTGCTTGCATGGAACTGCGAAGAATCAATAACCGGATCAAATATTACGCCGTCGGCATTGGCCATATCTTCGCCTGACGTTGGTTTATAAGGGATTTCATCGCGCCAATCATCTTCTTTGGAAAAATTGTCTTCTTCAGTACTTTCATCGCGAGACGAATCTTCTCCATCATCTGAAGACTTCTCGGCATCCGGATTTGATTCTTTTCTACGTTTTTTCTTTTTCTCGCTCAATGATTCTGAAGACTTCTCGGCATCCGGATTTGGTTTTTTTCTACGTTTTTTCTTTTTCTCGCTCAATGATTTTGATCGCTTCTTTTTTTTCTTTCCTTTCCTCTCTGATTTGAATTTGTTTTTCTTTTTTACCCTGATAGATTTTTCAACCTCTCCACTTCCATCGGATTCGGAGCTATTATATTCGCTTTCCGTGTAATCGTCCGATGATTCGTCAGCACATAAATTGCTTGAGTATATAAATGTAAAGCATACCGTCGTGTAAGCCAGCATTTTAAGAGATTTTTTCATTGTCGCCTCTGTAAATCTGTTATTTATATCAATTATCAGAGGAATAGTTAAAATTTAATGAAACTGTATGCATATTTACAGAAAAAGATGCCCAGAGCCAGAATCGAACTAGCGACACGAGGATTTTCAGTCCTCTGCTCTACCAACTGAGCTATCTGGGCATTCAAATCTAGCATAGACGAAGAGAATACTAGTGTCTAGTGCTATTAATGCGAACTATAGACCTGGATAATACTTTGTTATTTAAGCCAAAATATACAACTCAGGCAATATGGAAGGTTTTTCAACATGCCGTAGCGATTATATCGCGGATAAATAGATTTATTTTGCGGATCAACCATTTACCGTTTTATTTTATAATCGATCCAACCGATATTTCCATCGGTTTTTGCGTACACTACGTTTACTGCATTGTTGGAGATATTTTCAAATATAAAAATTCTTATTTTTTCATTAAGACGTTTGGCTGCGTCGCTTACACTTAAAAGAGGTAGATCGTCTAAAATTTCCGCAATAATTAGCGGTCCTTTTTCTTCTAAAGAATTATCGAAATTATTGATTTCCACTCGAGGGGTTTTGCAGGAACAGCGACTACCTTTTTTCTTTCGTTGTATTTGTTGTTCTATTTTTTGCAACGTTATATCGAAACTTGCATTCGGATCGTCGGCATCATTGCTGGCATGATAAGCGCATCCAGAATTAGTTTTTATTGAGATATCACAATAGAATAAATATCCGTCTTTTTTCATCACAATACTTACGTCAATAAATTCCACGTCATATTTATTTGCAATTGATACGCAGGCATCTTTTGCTCGTTTTGTTAGAGATTCTCCAATTTCCATATGGCGACCGGCGAAAGAAAATTTCATATGATCCCTCACTTCAATTAATATGAAGCAAGTATAATTAAAATATGGCGAAAAAACACGTCATATTTTTATGAGTTAACTATTCTGTACGCTTTGCTTCTGACGATAGAACTCGGAATATTAAGAATGGCTCTGTATTTGGATATCGTGCGTCTAGAGATCTTAACGCCTCTTGTATTTAGTAGATGTACTATATTGTCGTCCGAATAAGGACTGTTTTTAGGTTCGTTATTAATTAACTTTTTCATATATTCTTTTATCGAATGATCACTTACGGTATCAAAGTTTGATTTTATTTTTTTTGGAAGTAAAGATTTTAATTCAAAAATACCGCAAGGAGTTGAAATCGTCTTGTTAGATACGGCTCTATGTACTGTACTGCCGTGCAAAAACAAAGTGTTGGCTATAGATTCGATATTAATTGGCGCTAGGTAAGGATTATTTCCTACAAAAAAATCTCGCTGCCGATATATGATCTCTTTCGCGACTTTTAATAAAGTTCGACTTCTGTAATTTAATGATTTAATTAGCAAATTTGCAGAAGAAGCTTTTTCTTTTATGTATTTTTTATCTGATTTAGAACGACAATGGCACAGAGATTTGGCGTATAATGCGTTGTCGATCTGCACTTTTGGAACATTCACTTCGTTTGCGGTTATTTCAAGTTCATTGTTGGATTTTTCCAATATCATTAAGTCAACACCAAGAGCAAAACGATCTTCTATGGAATAATCAGAATGCACGAGCATTTTAAGCGTTTCAGATAGCATGTTAGACAGCTTGGAATCCTCCAAACCGCATTTTTTGCTTAAATTAGACCAGTCATTTGAGAAAACAAGATCTATGTTTTGCAACAATATCTTGTATTCTTCGTTATATTTTCCGGCATTTTCAAGAAAAGTTTTAAGTTTGTCCTGCAAATTAAATGCAAACAATCCTCCAAGCGAGGTTTTTTTTAACTTTTTAATTATTTTAAGTAGTGCAAAGTGATGGATATTTTTTTCCACAGAGATTTCTTTCAATAAATCGTTAGTCAGATACTGATCGTAATTTACGTTGTGAATCAGTGCGGTAGCTATTTCTTTTTCACGATCATTAAAATTTAAAAAAACCATTTGTTTAAAAATTTCGT
>JAISYW010000012.1 GCA_031269645.1 Holosporaceae bacterium | reverse complement strand
AAAGCCATACCATCTGTTCTGTATGGCGTGCAGATGTCTATTCATAAAATCTTTGGAAATTTTCTGCTGTTCCGCCGTCAGCTGCGGAAGTTTCTTCGGCCATTTGTTCATGATTGATCCATTCTCAAAATCTTTCGGCAAACACCCACTTATTGGACAATAGCCATTCTAAAGTTTTGGCTACGCCGTCAAGAATCCTCACCTTCGGAAGCCATCCGATGGAGCGAATAAGACTGGTATCCAGCCATATAAACGGACTATCTCCTATCCATCCGCGTTCTTCGCCGGAATATTTCAACTTTGGACTAACTTCCAAGCGTTTTGTTATAACCGTAATCGAATCGTTTACCTCTATGTAATCATCCACTCCAAGGTTAAAAACATTCACCTTACCGTTACATTGCTTCACGGCTAACAGCATCGCGTCTAGGCAGTCTTGCACGTACATATAAGACTTTCGCTGGCGGCCGTTGCCTAAAACATGCAATTCATTAGGATTATCGATTAATTTACGACAAAAATCAAACACATGGCCATGGGTATAGCGTTCGCCTAACACAGATACAAAGCGGAAAATATACCCTTGAAAACCAAAACCTTCGCAATAGGCTTGAATCAGCGCTTCGCATGCTAGTTTAGAGGCTCCGTAAAGCGACGTTTGTATTGGAAAAGGCGCGTTTTCCGGCGTTGGATGTATCGAAGGTTCTCCATAAATGGATCCGGTGGAAGAAAATGCAATTTTTTTTACATTATTAACGCGCATAGCCTCGAGAACATTATGCGTAACGATGGTGTTTTGTTCTAAATCTTTCCTTGGATGCTCAAGACCAAAGCGAACATCGGCGTTAGCCGCCAGATGCCAAACCATATCGACTCCATTAACAGCTTGATTAAGAGTCTCGACGTCCAATAAGTCTGCTTTGTAGAGTTTAAAATTTGGATTAGCCAATGCTTGTTGTAAAAAACACTCCAGTCCAGTAGAAAAATTATCATAAACGACTACTCTCTGCTCGTCGCTTAGCAGCCTGTCCACTAAATTCGATCCAATAAATCCTGCGCCGCCGGTTATAAAATGAGTTTTCAACATAGTTATAGCTTATTTTTGGAAATTAGCGTTTTATGGATATCATTCAATCCTTTCTCCCTTACAATCACGTTCTTAAAACCTATTGCAAGCAAACGAGAATCTGGATTATCTGGAAAAAGATCTTTTGGCGCTATGGCGTCGGGTAATTCTAATAACAAATCTATCTTACCGGTAGACGAATCTTGCTTGTTTACGCTTATGGCTATATCTGTAGGGCAAGAAAGCGCAATCTCCGGCAACGCTACGCCATTTAGCTTCGGCAACACGCGCTGTTTGTTGTTTAATACGTGAATCAATGGAATTTCTAGTTTTAGCTCCTTTCTTCTTAAGCGAGGCGGCAAATTGATACAGATCCTCAACAGCTTTCCGTGTCCGACCAACGGCCCCATTGCTCATCTTGAGATAACCCTATAATGGAGGCATTAAGTGGAAGGTTTGTCACATCAATAATTCCGTCTTTCGGAAAATCCGACCAACAATCAAATTCATTTGAAATGTATACATAGAAGTATGGAGTTTTTGTTAAAAAAAGTCCAAGTTTCGACAAATGTCCTACGTAATCAATGCCTATATCTGGTATTAAAACAGCGATTTTGCGATTAGTTCTGTGATGTTCTTCTACTATCGCTCTTAGTTTTTCAGGCGCACTAAATACGCAAAAGTATTTTTTATTGTTTACCGTGTGCCTCAATTGTTCACCAATGACGGCTTTAGCGCCAGAATCTACTCCGTCAACAAACAGCGACGTTCCCCATGCGTCTAAAAAGGCGCTAGTATAAGCGGCTAACACGGATTGCATCCATGTATTTTGGTGCCAGCGAAAAGGATTGTCGGCAAAGTACTCTTGTTTGGGCAAATAACAAACTACCGTATAGCCTGTGCGTTTTAACGCTGCCATTTTATTCAATAATTTTTTTATCATTTGGCGTTCGATCTGTACATTCCCCATTTCGGTATATGCACTTTCATAATGAACTATTCCGTAGACAAACGCTAAAAAAACAAAAATCACCAAGAAAGCTATTCTCAACATTGATAATTCAGCTTTTATTTTTTCTAGCATTTTTGATTTCCAAAACTCATATAGGTATGTTACCAATACCACATGCAACACAACAATTGCTGGTAACAAATAATAGTGCGCGTGCAGTTGCAAGGCAATATAAGCGCCAACGAACAGAAGAGAGCTAATTACAAGTGTATCTGCAATGATGATGCCGATTCTGTGTCTTACGCAGTAAAAAAATCTGGTTATAAAAACAATGCCGCAGATTATAATTATTGGAAATTGACGCAAATAACACGAGGTGATTTCCAACATGTTCAGAAGACACCGTCCATCATTGTAAGGTGCAAAGCGACAATTTTTTATACTGCACAAATAGTATAAAAGAAAAAATAAAATTACTTGCGATACTATTGCGAAGTGATAATACTTTTCTTTTGTAGTCAATTTATAAAAATTAAACGCTAAACATATTAAGCTTATTGGTAAAAACAGTATGAATGCCGTTTCTTTTAAATAAAAAGCAACAGTAGCAACCAAAACGGCCAAGAAATAGAAAGCACCCCTGCCGCTTTGGCAGGCGGAAATATACCAATAAAACCATAATCCCCATAAAGTAACAACTCCGGATTCTTGACCTACAGATGATGCATATATCCAGAACAGCCCCGGCGTTGCTGTCAAAATTAGCAAACAAGCAAAAGTAGCACAAATTTCATTTGATAATAGTTTTCTTATTCCAAACCAACACCCAACCAATAACAGAACAAGTTTTATAAAATTGTGAATTTTCGTAAGAACGACTTTTGCGTGAACTCCTATATCCATTAATATATACGGCCAATACTCTTGTAAAGCCAACACGGAGAAGCGCTTGTGTCCGCCAAATATTATTGGTATCTTCTTGCCTTTTATTATGTTTAAAAGTATAAACTCATCGCTAAAAGTGAGGCACGCATTATGAATTAAATAATAGCCATATTGGGCGACTAAAACTCCCAAAACCGCCAAAAGCAGGAGATGAAAATATTTAATTACTTTATCGTATGTGATATTCAGGACACTCACACCCGGAACCCCGCTTTGAGCGCATCATTGTGGAACATTTTTACAGTTTCTAAGGAGAATTCATCCAAGTTCTTACCAAGATTTCCCAACTTATTCAGAATGTCGTTGGTTACGGTTATGATATGACAACCAACAGATTCTGCCTGGAAAATATTCAATATTTCCCGAGGGCTAGCCCAAATAAGCTCCTGTTGCGGATAAGGTCTCAGTAATTCGACGGCCGCCGCCATTATAGGAAGAGGATCTCGCCCCGTATCGGCAATCCGCCCAGCAAAAACAGAAATGTACGAAGACGGTCCGTCGGCCAGAGCTTGACTTACCTCGGTCACCTGCCTTAAAGTCATAAGAGCTGTCACGTTTTGTTTTACTCCCTCATCCGCTAGGCGCTTAATTAACGCGCAAGACGACTGATTCAGAGTGTTTGTCACCGGAATTTTCACATAAACATTACTACCCCATCGACTTATGCGTAGAGCCTGCCTCTCCATTTCCAAAAAATCATCGCAGAACACCTCAAAAGAAATAGGACGATCCGGAATCGCCTCAATTATCTCAAGTGCAAAGGCTTCGTAATTCTGAACGCCAGCTTTTTTCATCAATGTAGGATTAGTGGTAAAACCTTTTACCCATGGCTTGGAATACATTTCCAGCATTCCGGCCACATCGGCTCCATCTGCAAAAATCTTGATCTTCATATTATCTAAACGCATATTTCACCCTTCTTAATTTTTCACGGATTCCCATTTGGTCGCGTTAGTTTTGAGTTTCGGATGAGACACTAGTAGATGCCAAACTATTCCATGCATTCCTTCCGTATGCGGAGTTACATGATCCGGATTTATTGTTGGGACCACAACCACGGCATCCGCTTTTTTTGCTGTGTAACCGCCATCGCGACCAACTATTCCAACGATTTTTGCTCCATTTTGTTTTGCCAGATCAATGGCGCATACCAAATTAGCACTGATACCAAGCTCGGCATTGCCTCCGCCAACGGAAAAAATCAACAAACCGTCGTTTTTGTTAAGACGCGATCCCAAAAGCCAATTGGCAAACACCGTTTCCCATCCATCGTCGTTGGTACGAGCGGTTAATTCCGACACGTTATCGGTTGGAGCATATGCTTCAAATCCCGCTAATTTACGAAAATCGTTCACAGCGTGAGAAGCAGATCCGGCGGACCCTCCAACTCCCAAAATAAAAAGCCTTCCTCCGCTGTTTCGCACTTGCAATAGCGTATCTGCCAATTTCTCGATACTCATACGGTCTAAACCGTCGATTATCTGCGAAGATTCTTTCAAAAAAACATCCGTAAACATTTCATAATCACCAAAACAAGGTATCGATACAATGTTTTGGCGATCTTGTCAAGTTTGTGTTAATTGGTATGGAGTTTAAACTCAAAAAATCACCAATGGCTGATTTTCAGCTTACGGCAATTCCTTTAAAGACTTAGTGATTATTGCAAACTCTGGTTGGGGTCGAATCCATGAATGCTATATCGCCGTCACTCTTCTGGAGACACATAAATGGAGCTCCGGTGAAAATCCAAAACTCATTCACTAAGGCTTAGCGCTTTTTTGATCAATTCTTTAATGTTTACTGGACAACCAAACGAATCACACGAAAGCACAACTGGTGGAGGGGGAAAGATTTGAACTTTCGTAGACTCTCGTCGGCAGATTTACAGTCTGCTGCCATTGACCGCTCGGCCACCCCTCCTTGGGAAGTAGTTTGTATATATTAAAAATTTAAAACAACGATTGTCAATCAAAAAATTAATACCTAAAAAGCGGTTTTTATCTGTTATACCATTTTTCATTATTAAATACCCAAGTAGTTATTTTTGCATATTTGAGCAATTGAATAATTTTGCAGTGAATTAATGAATTTTTCCACGCTGATCTCTATTTGCACCAATGATT
>JAISYW010000119.1 GCA_031269645.1 Holosporaceae bacterium | reverse complement strand
TTCCGATCTATGTCGTTGCTCAGCCCACGTAAAAACACTAAAGAAACAGCTCCGAAGATTGCAAATGGAACAACAAAAATAACAGCCAAAGGTAACGTCCAACGCTCATATTGAGCAGCCAAAACCAGGAAAACAACCAACAGCCCCAAAATTATAGCATTGTACGACGAACCCCCTGCTTGTTTTTCTTGATAAGCAGATCCTATCCACGATAACGTATATCCATTGCCGAGCATCTGTTTTGCGACTTCTTCGACGGCTTTAATTGCGTCACCAGAAGTATATCCAGGCGCAGGATTTCCCAAAATCTTAGCCGCAGGGAAAATATTAAATCTCTCCACTATAACGGGCCCAACAGTAGGAACAAGTTTAACAAACGCAGAAATAGGGACCATTACACCATCTTTAGATTTCACATAAATTTCGTTAATTTGGCTTGGGTATGCCCTATAATTCCCTTTAGCCTGCATTATTACTTTATATCCTCGGCCAAATTTTGAAAAATCGTTGATATAACGGCTATTAAATGTCGAAGCAACAGCGTCGTAGATCTCATTTATCGGAACGTTTAATGATGCAGCCTTCAAATTATCAACCTCCATACGAAACTGAGGAGTACTAGCATTAAAAACTGTATTTAATTTACCCAGCTCAGGACGTTTGGAGGCAGCGACCATGAATTCCTTGACTTTTTCTTCAAGAGCTTTACTATCCATATCCCCAATTTTTTGAATATAGGCCTCAAAGCCTCCGGTCATACTCATCCCGGCAATAGGAGGAGGGCAAAAAGCCATTACCATTCCATCAGTTATTTGCGATCCTACTCCTAATACTTTTTTTGCTAGAGCGCTGGAAGATTGGCTATTTTTTGTGCGTTTGCTCCAGTCATTCAATATAAAAAACTCAGCAGCAGCGTTTGTCGAAAGCGTTCCGCTAAGTAAATCAAATCCAACGATGTACATTCCTTCTTTAACATTGGGATCTTTAGTCATAATATTATCAATGGTAGATATCACATCAGTTGACCTGTCGAGAGAAGCAGCCGGATCCATAATAGCGCACGAAAAAAAGACTCCTTGATCTTCTTCTGGCAACAAGCTGCTAGGAGTCATTTTAAATAATCCCACAGTAACCATCAAAAGTGCGACAATGGCAATCAAAGAAACTTTTATGTTTTTTGTAATTAACTTCACGATATTAATATATTTATCTGTTATTTTTTCGAATGTTTCATCGAACCATTTAGAAAATTTGTTTTCATTTAATATCGCGCGACCATGATCTTCCAGAAAAACTCCGCACAATGCAGGAATAAGAGTAAGAGCGCAAACCCCAGAAATAACGACGGAAACAGCGATAGTTACGGCAAACTGCTTATACATAGTCCCCACTAGACCGCCCATAAAAGAAACTGGCACAAAAACAGCACACAAAACAAGCACAATAGCGATAAGAGCTCCCGTAACTTCCTCCATAGCTTTTGCTGTAGCATCCCGAACCGGCAGCTTTTCCGTACGCATGATACGTTCAACGTTTTCGATAACAACAATTGCATCATCAACAACAATTCCTATGGCCAAAACGAGACCAAACAGGGTTAACGTATTGATAGAAAAACCAAAAATCATCATTCCGGCAAAAGTACCGATAATTGACACGGGAACAGCTAAACACGGAATTATTGTGGCTCTTAGATTTTTCAAAAATAGTAACACAACGAGAAACACCAGCACCATGGCCTCCAAAAGAGTCTTTATAACCTCTTTTACAGAATTTTCAACAAAACCCTTAGTATCAAAGACTATTTTATGATGAATACCTTTTGGATATGATTCAGACAATTCTTGCATTTTTTTTGCGACTCGTTTCGCAGTCGCTAACGCGTTAGCTCCGGGAGACAAATAAACCATTATCGGCATTGCGTCGCATCCCTCTGTTTTAGCTACAACGTCATACAATTGAGCGCCAAGCTCGATGTCGGCGACATCTTTTAGGCGAAGAGCAGTGCCATCTTGGCAGGCTCTCAAGATAATATCTTCAAATTCCTTTACAGTTGAATACCTACCTTGAGCGCTAATCATATAGCTACGATCAATTTTAACATTCAACGGCTCTTTTCCGACCGCACCGGCAGCGCGCTGTGAATTTTGCGCAGAAATTGCAGAGGCAACTTCAGACGTGCTTAAATTAAATTTGGCCAATCTGTCTGGTTTCAGCCAGATTCTCATTGAATAATCGTTTCCTCCCATTATAAGTGCATCTCCGACGCCCTCGAGACGTTTAAGTTCATCTATTATATTCAAAAGCGCGTAATTTCCTAAGTAAATAGCATCGTAACGCGGGTCATCCGAATAAATAGATAGCACTTGAAGAATTGAAAAAGATCTCTTATTTACGGTTACGCCGTATTTTCTTACTTCTTCCGGAAGGGAGGCAAGAACCATTTGTACTCTATTGTTAACGTCGATCATCGCTTTGCTAGGATCGGTTCCGACCTTAAAATAAATTGTGGTATTTGATCTTCCTCCATTGGATGAAGCGACGGAGCTCATGTAAATCATGTTTTCTACGCCATTAATTTTTTGTTCCAGCGGAGCAAGAACGCTTTCAGATATTGTTTCTGCACTCGCGCCCGGGTATTGCGCTTCTACTACAATTGTTGGAGGCGTTAATTCAGGATAAAGAGCAACAGGAAGATTACCAATAGAAATAACGCCGGCAAGAATTATAATTAACGAAATGACCGTCGCAAAAATGGGCCTATCTATAAAAAAACGGGAAAACATAATAAAGTGTTCCTCCTTTGCTGATTTTAGGATGCAACAGACTTCAATGAAGCATTTACCGGCATTCCTGGACGTACTTTAATAATTCCTTCTGAAATAACAATTTCACCTTCCTTTAGGCCTGAATGAATAATAGCTTGATTTTCGACAAATTCCGCCCTAACAGGACGAACCTCAACCGTATTGTTATTTTTTAGGACATAAACAATCTCCCCTGTTTTTGTGGATATTAAAGCTGATTGTGGAATAACGATTGCATCTTTATATTCTGCTCCAATGAGTTTTACTCTGACAAATTGACCGGGCAACAGAATTTTCTGTTCGATATCATTTGGAATTTCAGCCTTTACAGAAACGCTAGAAGTCAAATTATCTTCTCCGCTATCAATAAAGATAATTTTTCCTGCCTCAGGATAAATATTTCCGTCTGACATGATAACTTCAACCTTATAGTCGCTAAAATCTAGCAATTTAATTTTCCCTGCCTTATAGCTTTTCGCGATACTGCTCCAAACAGCTCCAGATACAGAAAAGCTCGCATGCAACGGGCAAATCTGTATCATTGACGTTAGCAGACTGGAATCTCCGGCTGGAGAGATTAAATTCCCAACCGATTGCGCCTCTTTTCTGACAATTCCTGAAATGGGAGCTTTCACCTCGGTATATCCGAGATTGATTTCCGCCTCATGCAAAGAACCTTCTGCAACTTTTAGATTAGCTTCCGCCCTTTCAAAGGCAGATAGCGAATCATCATGTTCTTTTTGGCTAACGGCTTTATCTTTATACAATTTTTTCATACGCTCATAATCACGATTTGTTCTGCGAAATTCAGATTGCGCCTGTGCAAGTACCCCTTGAGCACGAGTTAATGCAGCTTTATACGGTTCTGGATCTATTTCAAATAATTTTTCGCCTTCTTTTACGTATTGTCCTTCTTGAAATAGGCGCGATTTTAAAATACCGCCAACTTGGG
>JAISYW010000035.1 GCA_031269645.1 Holosporaceae bacterium | reverse complement strand
CAAAAAGAAAATTAAAAATATTAAAGACTTGTAAAAATCCATAAAAGAATTTAAAATTCAGTATCAACATAGTGAAATTTTCATGAAGCCGAAGAATTGTGATTAGAGAGTAGCAGTGTAGACAGGCTGATATCATTTTATTAAACATTCCTATAACTGATTAATTCAAAACCTCTTAAATGTATAACTCCAAGCCGTAGTCTCAGAATCAAGCTTTAAAATTTTAAATTGCCATCGAGAAAATGAAAGGATGTAAACTAGAAGTGCCGACTCAGTTTCAGCTGAAATGCTGCAAGCGAGCAGCAAGGCACTGCTAGCAGAGCCAAGTTGCGTAAACGTGTATTCTGTACTTAGAACGAGGAAGAACTGCAACGGAAATATAAAGAATTTATCATTCTACTCATTTAACAGAAGGAAGGAAAAACTCATTTCAGATATCTTTCTAGATATATTTTTTTAAATTTCTTAGAAACGTCTATCCAGTTTTGCTCTGGCACTGACAACAGCAATCGTGCATTATTTTTTACATTTATTATACAAAATCTGCAGAGGTTGCTACAAATGTATACGTTCAATTAGTACAGGCTCGTGAGTGAGTTATGCCTAGTAGCGTAACTCATATAGATTTTTGTTCATTTAGGTATCATTTTAATGCGTGTTTTATGGTTTTACTCAGGTCTGCCTGGTAGAATTAGGACGGTGTACCTTTTCAGAGTATGCGCAGATTCGCTGTTGTCTAGTAGATTCACTGCTAACGCAATAGTTTTGTTTTTATAATTTTCTTAAGTATTTGGTATTCCACTTTTTTATTTCATTGAGCACTGTATTCATTTGTAGATCTTCATGGATCCTGTGGTTGTTTACGTACCAAGTCGCGGTCAGAATATATCGGAGAGTCTTGGATTGAAAGCGCTGAAGGATTTCGGTGTTGGAATTGGAGGCTGTCCACCATACCTGAATTCCATAGGTCCATATGATTTTGAGTACTGTTTTATATAGGAAGAGCTTGCTTTCTATTGATAGCGCTGATCTTCGGGGTAGCCAGTGCATTTGTTTCGCTTTTAGGTTGAGCTGTTTTCTTTTGGTTCTGATTTTTTTGCCAATGTCAGTCTTCTATCAAAATGCATGCCCAAGTATTTTATTTCATTTTTTTAGGGTAGAGCAACATTGCCCATTTGCACAGTTAGACTGTTTTGTTGCGTAGGATGAGAGTAATATGAATGGATTTGCTTTAATTTATTTTAGTTCTCCATTTCTTCGCCCAATCTTCGATATTATTGATTGTGGCTTGGAGTTTCATTGAGGCTACCGCTGGCTCTTCATGTGTAGCTAAGAGTGCTCTATCATCGACGAAGGTAGGAGTTGTTGTGTTGTCTGATGTCGGGAGGTGGTTTGTGTAGATATGGTATAGAACGGGTCCTAAGACATTTCTTTTCGGTTCGCCTGCTTCCGTTTTCCTTAAGGTTGGAATTTCTTCTTTGAATTTTACTTGAAAGAGTCTATCCATTGGATAAAAATACTAAACTCCGTGGTCGTAGTCCGCAAGCGAACTATACCGACCGAAAGACCGCCGCTAGTCGGCGAAGTTAGTGCCAACCTTTGTGGGTAGAGGGTGTTGGGTAGTCAGCTCAACGAATTCCCACGGCCGTTAATCTCAGTTTTCTAGACCGGAGCCGCTACTTTTTCATTCAAGTAGCTCCTCAATTGTCATCCATTAGATATGATTCTAATTACCTGTAATATGCATGGGAAAGGATTATTTCTTATTTTCAACAAGAGACCCAGTACCATACTTTATCAAACGCTTGTGTAATGTCCAGGAACGCCGCAGAGCAGTACTATTTTTTTTTAATTTTCTCTTATTATCTCTGTAATTCTGTTTACTTGATTTATGGGATAGTATTTTTGTCGAAATCCAAACTGATGGTCTGGGAGGATTCGGTTTTCTTCTAGTATCGGGCGTAATCTCTTGAGCACAGCTTTTTCGAAGATTTTGCTCATTATTCGGAGTAGGTTGATCGGTCTATATGAGCTGGATTCCTCTAGCGGTTTACCAGATTTTTGGATAATTATGATCTGCGCGACTTTCCATTGAACTGGGAAATATCCCGCTCTAATAATTGCTTTCATATACTTGTTAGATGGACAAAGACTTTCCTTGGCATTTCTTTCAATATTCTCCCTGTAATTAGGTCACATCCAGGGGCTTCCCTTGGGTTGAGATCTTCTTGTATTATGTTTTGAATTTCCTTTGGTGTAAGGAATTTTATTGGTTGTGTTGTTTGTAGCGGTTCCTTCAGCGCTCTTTTGATTTCTGTTTCGAGGTCTTCGTTTTGTGGCAATTCAACTGGTTTGAATGTCGTTTCTATGTGTCCTGCAAAAGTATTCGCTTTTTTCTTTATCACTTCGGTCCCAGGTCTGGTCCGCGTTTCTGATTTGTCGGTTGTGTTGTGTCGGTTGTTCTAACCGTTTGGTTACTTTCTAGAGTGAATAGTCTGTGTCAGCTGTCGCTGTTAAGCTTTGAAGGTGTGTCTGAAATGTTCCTTCTTTGATCTTTTTTATTTGGTCTATTAATTTTCTAGTCTCTTCGTTGTTTCTTGAGTAGCTGGACAACTGGCGGCTTCTCAAAAAGGGCTCAGCTCTATAAATAAGTAAGTATGTATCTTCGTTTATCTTCGGGATGCCAACTCATCTGCCATCTTCTTCTGAGTTTTCGTTTTTCATTTATTTGGTCCTTGACTTCCCATTGGAATTCAAGACATTTAGCTTGAGGTTTGCTGTCTAGTGTTGCGCTTCAAGCCACCTTTCGTATTACGTTATTGAATCCTATAATATCCTCTTTGATGTTTTTCGCTGTTTTGAGCGGGAAGTTCAATCCTAAATTTTCTTCGATTTGATTTCTGAATGCTTCCTAGTTTGTTTGGCTGTTATGCAGTTTT
>JAISYW010000083.1 GCA_031269645.1 Holosporaceae bacterium | reverse complement strand
ATAGTCAATACTCGACCTCTTGCCGTTCTTTGTATAAGACCTTTCTGAAGGATATATGGTTCTATAACTTCCTCAATAGTGTCTCGTTTTTCGGATAACACTGCCGCCAAAGTGTCCACTCCAACGGGGCCACCATTATAAAAATCCAGAATGCATTTCAAGTATTTTCTATCCATAGAATCTAGACCAGTTTCATCAACATTGAATTTTTTTAGAGCAAGATCTGCAACTTTTTGATCGATAATTTTCTCATTGTTCACTATCGCGAAATCACGAACGCGTTTTAGTAGACGACAAGCAATTCTTGGCGTTCCTCGCGATCGTCTGGCAATTTCTTCTGCTCCATTTTTTGATATCGCGATATTGAGAAGTTCTGCATTTTTTGTGATAATTATTCGCAATTCAATGTGCGTATAAAATTCTAAACGCAAAGGAATGCCAAATCGATCTCGCAATGGGGAAGATAACATACCGGAACGTGTCGTCGCTCCAATTAATGTAAAATGCGGAAGATCGATTCTCACAGACCGGGCAGCAGATCCTTCTCCGATCATTAAATCCAGTTGAAAATCCTCCATAGCTGGATATAACACCTCTTCGACTAATCGATTCATTCGATGGATTTCATCTACGAAAAGTACATCTCTCTCCTGTAAGTTTGTTAAAATCGCAGCAAGATCTCCGGCTTTCGCAAGAATCGGACCAGACGTTGCCTTAAAACCTACTCCAAGCTCTTTAGAGACTATTTGGGAAAGAGTCGTTTTTCCCAATCCTGGCGGACCAAAAAACAATACGTGATCCATAGCCAGACGACGTTTTCTAGCGGATTCGATGAATATGCATAGATTCTCTTTTATCGATTCTTGACCTATAAAATCTTTTAAACTTGTCGGACGTAGAGAATATTCCGATAATTCTGTTTCCAATAATTCTGGATTTAATTCATTACTTTTCAAAATTACGCTCCGGAAGAAAGTTTATTCAGAGCGCGTTTTAATAGAGCATCAAATTCGCAATTTTGCTCAATCTGAATGGACGAAATTACGCGCAGTATATCTACCTTTTGGTATCCAAGATTTAAAAGGGCTGAAACGACATCGTTTACAACGCTAATTTCAGAAATTGACTGAATATTTTGTGCTTTCCAATCGATTTTCCCAACAATTTTATCTTTTAATTCCGTAATTATACGAATCGCAAGTTTAGAACCAACTCCATCGGCTCTCATAAATGTATTCTTATCTTCAGTAAGAAAGGCGTTGTATATGTCATCGTCTGAAAGAGCAGATAAAATAGCGATCGCCACCTTTCCGCCTACTCCTTGCACAGAAATCAACGCATTAAACCAAAATCTTTCTTGTTCAGAGATGAATCCATATAACGTCCACGCGTCTTCTCGTATATTTAATACAGTAAAAATATGGACCAATCCGGAATGGTTACAAGCTTCATTAAGCGTTCTCGAAGAGCAGATAATGCTGTATCCTACTCCATTGACGTCGATAATTAACGAATTTTCCGCAATTTTCTTGACTGTTCCATTTAAGTGCGTTATCATTTCCCGGTCTCATATGGTTTTCTATAATGGGCATGGCAAATAGCAATAGCAAGCGCATCGGCCGCATCTAGTTTTACATTACCACAATTTAATAATTTTTGAACCATTATAGAAATTTGTTCTTTAGTTGCATGTCCGGCGCCAACTACAGATTTTTTAATTTTGTTAGGAGTGTATTCTGCTATTTTTAAACGCGAAATACCAACACAACACATAGCTGCTCCCCTTGCCATTCCTAATTTTAACGAAGAAATTGGATTTTTGTTAACAAAAATATCCTCTATTCCCACTTCTTCTGGAACGTACTTCTCAATAATACTGGATAATCGTTGAAAAATATTACTTAATCGTAAAGTAATTTCATCTGATGTGTTTGTTATGATCGTTCCATTGCCGATTTGCTTTAGATGAAATCCATCATAATCGATAATTCCCCAGCCAGTAATATGTAATCCAGGATCTATACCTAAAATTCTCATTAAAAAATTCCAGTTTTATAGAAAACGTGCCATAAATTTGCTTTCACCGAGTATTAACTTCATTGTCAGAAATCCGACATGGAATTGCCAAAAGCAAATTAGGACGACCTTGTTCGAAACCATAGCCTATGTTAAACGGTATCTCTGCCTTATCATGCGTAGCATAATAATGCGCTAAGTTTTGTTGTTTAAAAGGCCTGAATATTGGCAGAGTAGGCTGCGTATATTCACCAAAAATATATTTGTCCCATCCAAAATTAAAATGATAAAACGGAATTCCGGAATCGTCCTGTAATAAAGATTGGGTATTATTTAAAATAAAATCTCTTATTCCAGAAAATTCTCTATTATGCATAGCGTAAGAGGCACTTTTTACAAAAGTCGCAAATCGTCGACGCTTTATAAAATTCAGTAAATAGCTTAATTTTTTATTGGAATTACTAAGATCAGTTTTTATATAATATGCTTTCCTCAAGAATGGAGAGCCACTTCTTGCAAAAGTTATTTTTACACAATTAATCATACCTGTTTCGCGAGCAACTTCCTGCCCATCGGCATTAATTGATAAATTTTCTACAGAAATTATCCTAAATCCGAGTTTAGCCAACTCCAGTAAAATTAGATATAACGCACCCTTGATATCCTTATTATATAATTGCGTCATCATTTCTGACGTAATAAAGTATCCTTTCCTGAGATAATGTGAAAAAGCATATTTCAAAGCTGCAAAAGTAGATTTGTTTTGAAGATTTTTTTCTATGTTAATAAAATCGCCAAGAGGCTCCAATCCAACCAATATATAGTCACTTGCTAGGGGAAAAAATTTGATCGCATAAACTATATCTGGCCCCCCAAACGGATAAAATACTACCTTTACTCTATTAATAGTATGTGGAGTAATGTGTATATGGGTCCATTCCTTTATCTTAGAAAGGCTAATGCTGTTTAGGCGAGCCCATGCTTCATTTATAGATTTTGCATACTCCTCATATGTAGGAATGCAAGAACAATTCTTGGGAGTACGTAACCCACCTAATTGTTGAGCTGCATCATCATAAACAGTCGCCTGCGGTTCTTCATCAACGCTCTCTATTTTCAACGATGACGGTACCTTAAATAAGGAACAAAAAAACTTTGGAAATTCTAAAGGATATGCATTGTTTTGTGTTTCTAAAACGTCATTATTCGATTCAGTTAAGGGAAATAGAGGTTTTTTCTCGTTTTCTAAATTTAATGAACATACTGAAACGCAATTTTGTAGGTAAATACAAAAAAATATGAAGTAGAATCTTTGCATATAACTTATAAAATATCTGCGAGTGAATTATAAGGCGTTAATTCCTTTTTGCAATCTCAAATATAGTTTTAAGCTGTTTGTATGCAAATTGATTCAAAAATTTAATTGAAAGTTGTTTTTATTTGAAAAAAATAGCATTATCATTATGCGTTGTTTTTGTTGTGTGGGGTTGTGATATGGGAATAAGTTTCGGGAAAAGAGTATACGAAGCTCTTAATAAACAAATTGCTGAAGAATTTGGTTCTGCATACGTATATATGGCTATGTCGAGCGTTTTCCAAGACATGGGGCTAGACGGATGCGCTCGGTGGATGATGCTGCAAGCCAAAGAAGAGGGAAAACACGCGTTAAAAATATATAACCATATGTTAGAGCGTGGTGCTAAGGTGAAGTTGTTGCCGATTCCTGCACCAAAGCAAGATTGGCGTGCTCCTCTTCATATTTTCGAGGAAATGCTGAGACATGAGCAAAAAATTACTGCTATGATCACGACGATATATGAATTCGCGATTGCAGAAAAAGACTATCAAACACAAAGTTTTATAACTTGGTTTATTAACGAGCAAATTGAGGAGGAGGCGACAGCGTCTCGTCTTTTAGATAGAATACGCAAAATGCAATCTACAGAGCTCGGTGTTATGTTATTTGACGCCGAAGTAGCAAAAAGGATAGATCCTTGAATAATTCCGTTGCCGTAAGAAAAGATGAACATTTGTCTTTCGCGATAGAGAATAGCGTATTGTCTCTAGTAAAGTCCGGCTTTGATAATTATCGTTTTGAACATAACGCTCTTCCAGAAATAAATTTTGCTGATATAGATACGTCCGTTAAATTTTTGGGACGCAACATTCATGCGCCTATTATGATTTCTCCAATTACAGGCGGAGGGGAAAAAAGCGCTAAAATCAATCGAGGACTAGCAGAAATAGCAAATGATTTTAACATAGGTTTTTCTATTGGAAGCCAAAGAGTTGCTCTTGAGGATAAAT
>JAISYW010000059.1 GCA_031269645.1 Holosporaceae bacterium | reverse complement strand
TTTGGGGCGGACAGATGACTGCCGTTCAAGGATTGTTTTTATCGATAATAACTTCAAAAGTTGACGCTCATCTTCGGGCGACGGCCATAGGAATATACTACTGCGCTCTTGGTACTGCTTATCTCGTTGCTTCCTCTTGCGCAGGGCATATTTGGACTAATTTTGGAAGCAAATTTGCGTTTTTATACAGCATATTTTTCTCGTCGTTGGCTTTATGCGTATTTAGATTATTATTACCAAAGAAATATGAACGATGAATTGTTTCGGCGGCGATGTTTTTTATAAAAGCCCCTAAATTCTGGTATAAACATCCAAATATTTTTTTAAAATATCTTTTAAAACCAATTAGTTGTATTTATTCCATAATCGCCGCCAATAACTATAAAAAAGCGTATAAATACAAAAGCGTTAAATCCAAAATTATTGCAATCGGCGGCATGACTACCGGAGGATCCGGGAAAACAATCGTTGTAAAATCCATATGCGATATCCTGCGATCTCAAAATAAAAAAACGGCAATTTTAAGCAGAGGATACGGACGATCTTCGAACGAAATTTTAGCGGTAAATAACGCCGTGCACTCCTATAATGACGTTGGCGACGAGCCGTTGCTATTATCCAAGGATTTTCCGGTTTTCGTTGGGCAAGACCGCTCGAAAATCGCGAAATTAGCCGAGCAAGACGATTTTGATTATCTCGTTTTAGACGACGGGGTTATGCAAAGAAGTCTCGAGCCAGACGTTAGAATACTGGTTATAGACGACGAACAAGGAATTGGTAACGGAGAGACGCTTCCATTGGGGCCGAACAGAATAGATTTCAAAATAATCAAACCTGACATAGATTTTGTCGTAATACTTGGATATAAAAAATCATTCGACGTCAATAAATTCAAAATGTTTGCCGATATCCCAATCGTTTACGGACAGTTACGTCAGGATTTTTCTAATATGAAAAATCGACGAATACTTGCTTTTTGCGGGTTAGGCTATCCAAATAAGTTTTTCAAATCGCTAAAATCTTACGAAGTGGTCAAGGAAATAGCCTTTCCGGATCATTATCCATACTCAGAGGGAGACATACTAAAATTAATCTCTGACGCCCAAAAGCTTCGCGCGCAATTAGTTACCACCGAAAAAGATTTGATCCGTATTCCAAAAAAATACCATAAGCATATTGAGACTATCTCAATAAACGTTGTCTGGCGTAGCAAAAACTGTTTTATGTTTTAACAAATGTTATGGCGCGGGTAAAGCTTTTCTTCTGTTATGGCTTTTTGGTAAAGATTTCCTTTGTTACGGCTTTTTTGATGCCGTTTCTATCTACTTTTACTCGATCTAGTCGGAGCTGCTTATTTGTTTCAGTCACAAGATTCACTTGCAAAGTTATTGTACCGCCATTTGAATACTTGAGTGCGACTAGATATTCCCGTTGGTCGGAGGTTTCATCTCCGTTCCAGATCAATTGAGGAAAACCCGTTCCATATGAAAGCAGCAAAAAGCTCATGTTTTCTTCAAGTTCTCTCATAAAAGCTCCGCACTTTTTTATATATGTTTCGAGACCAACTATCTGCCGGGTATTTGGGATACCCTTTAAAGGTATGGTGCGGCTTGAGTCAAGATTAAGAGTCTTACAGGACAACTCTATTATTGGTGCGGCGACTAAATTTTTGCAAGAGCTCAAGAGGACTAGTAAAGCTAAAAAGGTCTTTTTCATCATATTTTTTATTTCCATTTGGTTATTATAGTTTATATATAGGGAAATGCCACCATTATGACAACTTTTTTTAGAAAAAATTAATGAAGAAGTATTAATAATTAAAATATCAATATTTTTTGTGAGTAAGTAATGATAAAATTTTTGCGATAGTTTCTTTTAAATCTTTTCGTTGTACAACCATATCGACCATGCCATGGTCCAATAAATATTCCGATTTTTGAAATCCTTGTGGCAATTTTTCATGAATAGTCGCCTCTATAACTCTTGGTCCCGTAAATGCGATAATCGCATCTGGCTCTGCTATATGAATATCTCCTAACATTGCGAACGATGCTGACACGCCGCCGGTAGTAGGATTTGTTAAGAGTACGATATATGGTAATTCGGCCTCTTTAATTTTATTAACCGCAATTACTGTTCTTGGCATTTGTATAAGCGAAAAGATTCCTTCCTGCATTCTAGCTCCACCGGAACAGGAAACGACTAGAAACGAGTATCCTTTTGAAACCGCGAATTCAGCTCCAGCAATAAATCCTTCGCCTACTGCACTTCCCATAGAGCCGCCCATAAAATCAAAATCAAAAAATACAGCGACCGTTTTTTGTCCGCCAATACGACCATATCCAACAACTACAGCGTCTTCCTCATTCGTAGAATCGCGGGCTAATTTCAAACGATCTATGTACCTCTTACTATCTTTGAATTTCAAAGGATCTTTTAATTTTGATCTATATTTTATCCTTGTAAATTCGCCATTATCGTAAAGGTTATTAATCCTATTCTTTACGCTGAATTTTAAATGGTTGCCGCAATGAGAACAAACATGAAAATTAGAAGCCAGTTCTTTATAAAACAGCATTTGCTCGCATTTCGAGCATTTTTCCCAGAGATTATCGGGAACGTTACTTCCAACTAAGGCGCGAAGTTTTGGCCTAACAAAATTTGTGAGCCAATTCATGACTTACTATTCTCTCCGTACGGTATATTTCCATTAATGAGATCTTTTAGTTGTTTCCCAGCCTTAAAAAAGGGAACTTTCTTGGCGTTTATGGCGACCTTTTCACCAGTTCTTGGGTTTCTTCCCTCAGTTTTGTCTCTTTCTCTGATAGTAAACACTCCAAATCCTCGTAATTCAACACGTCCTCCATTTTTAAGAGTGTTAACTATAGAATTAAGAATAATAGAAATAATTTTCTCTACATTGTGAATGCTCATATATGGATAAATAGCGGAAACTTTAGTAATTAAGTCTAATTTAGTCATAATCTCCCCTAAAAAACGACGCTTAAAATGCCAAAATATTATGGAAACGTCAATGAGATATGTATTTTCGCATAAAATATTATATAAATAAATCATGAATGAAGTAAGGAACAAAATTATTAGTAATTTTTATAAGTCAAATGCGAATTTAAAAATTGTCTCCGAAATTTCTTGTAAATTGCGCGATCTGTTATTTAATAAAAAAATATTGGCGATTGGTTTTTGCGAAAATTTTTTAAATTTGCTGGAAGCGGACGAGTTATATTACGCTGTTCCGGAATCGTATGAATTAGTTCGTTGGCCTGAAATTAAGCCATTTGCATCAGAAAAAGTCGACAAACATCTAATTTCACTTAGACCATGTATGTGGGATGTTGTTATGATAATTCACTACATGGAGTTTTCCGGAAAAAATCTTTATCTTCTAAGCGAAATATCGCGTATTTTAAAAAATGATGGAAAATTGATAGTAATATCTGTTAATAAAAATAATTTGAATTTATTGAAAAATAAATCCGAAACGAAAGATGTTAAGTTTTCCCTAAAAGAAATTATTTCATTTATAGTTAACTCATCTTTTAGCATAAAAAACATACTAGGCATAAACAAAAAATTTAAGTTTTGGCCATACAGCGTTAGTTATAATTTAAATAGATATAATGAGATTCTGGTAAATTTTTATCCGTTGTTATCGGACGTTGCCATGATAATAGCCGATAAAACTGAACCTGATTCCGAAACAATCAGCCCATTAAAAGAGCAATATGAAATGACATAAAAACATGGCAGAATTATTTAGTTTTTTTACGCTAATTATTTGTTTTCTAACAATTCTAGCACTGCTCAAATTCTTTGGAAAAAGCGGATTATTTGCATACTCTGCGATTGTTATAATAATATCCAACATTCAAGTTTTAAAACTTGCAAAATATACGTATATCGAAAACCCAATCGCCTTAGGAACGGTGGCATTTTCCACTATTTTTGCGATAGATAACATTTTGACGGAATATTATGGAGCCAACGTCGCAAAAGAGAGCGTATTTCTCAGTTTTATTGGATATTTGTTTTTTGTAATTGCTATGAAAATCGCTGTTTGGCATCCGACGATAGAGTCTCATGAATGTATAAATTTACATCGAGAACTTGAGAGTATATTTTCTCCAAGTTCTGTTTTACTTATTTCTAGTTTAGTGTCTTATATAATAAGTCAACTAACTGATATATTTGTATTTTCGTTCCTAAAAAAAATAGCAAAAACAAAATTTTTGTCGTGTAGATCTTTGCTATCCATGATGATTGCAACTTTCGTAGATAATTTTGTCTTTTCCGTTTTAGCTTGGATTGTTTTGGCTGATCGTCCTATTGGTTGGAAATCTCTCTGGGCGACTTATATTTTAGCTACATATCTCATTAGATTGATTGTCGCTGCACTATGCGTTCCTTTAATAAAGTTAGCAGGAGCGTTTATTCCTAGGGAACAGAATGTACCGCAATTTTAGATTTGACGTCATTTCCGTTGCAGATAGAGCGAGATGCGGTATATTAAAAACTTCTCGTGGAGAAATTAGAACGCCGGCATTTGTTTTTTGCGGCACTAAGGCGAGCGTAAAAGCCGTTACGCCGCAACAGTTAAAAGAAGTTAATACTCAAATTATTTTATCGAACACTTATCATTTATTCTCATATCCTGGAGCAGAGCATATAAAAATGCTTGGCGGTTTACATAAGTTTATGGGTTGGGACAAGCCGATGTTTACCGATTCCGGAGGTTTCCAAATATTTAGCTTAGGATATGGCTCAGTAGCGAACGAAATTAAAGGAAAACGTTCTGGAATTCCAAAATTGATAAAAGTAGACGAGCGAGGAGCAGTTTTTAAATCATATTGGGATGGAAATACGCAATTGTTGACTCCTGAAAAATCTATAAAAATACAACGCGATCTTGGGGCTGATTTTATTGTTTCTTTTGATGAGTGTACCCCTTATCGAATCGAAAAAAAACGCACCGAAGAATCCATGGAAAGATCTCATCGTTGGGAAAAAAGATCTTTAGATGCATTTGAACAATTTAACGATTATTCTCAAGCTTTATATGGAATTGTGCAGGGAGGTATATATGCAGATTTGCGAAAACGAAGCGCAGAATTTGTTAGCGATAATCCATTTTTTGCTTCAGCGATCGGCGGTACTTTGGGAGCTACCAAAGAGCAAATGTATGAAGTTATTGAGATGGCTATGAATGGACTTAATATATCTAGACCGATTCATTTACTCGGGATAGGTGGAATTGTCGATATTTTTAAAGGAGTTGCGTTAGGTATAGATACTTTCGATTGCGTTCATCCCACGAGAATCGCAAGACACGGAGGAGCTTTGGTGAAATCGCAATATCGCGACGGTTCGTCTAGAGAACATATAAATTTAAAGAAATCAACGTATAAAAACGACGACTCTCCAATCGAATTAGATTGTAATTGTTTGACTTGCAGATCTTTTTCGAGAGCTTATTTGCATTATTTATTAAAAGCTAATGAGTTGTTGGCATTGCAAGCTATAACAATTCATAACATCAAATTTATGAATGCGCTTATGGAAGAAATTCGTTCTGGAATTACGCAAAACAACCTAAAAACGATAAGTGAAAAATGGTGTTAAAAACTACAAAATGTATATTTTTGTTATTTGCTCTTTATTTAACGCCAAGGCTTTTTTCTTTGGAAGAAGACGTCGATCTTCATGATTTTTATTATAAAGTCGATATGTTTTTGGAAGAAAAAAAAGGCGTGTTTGTGGCGTTAACCGATATGATTTTCGAATCTGAAATGTCTGCAGAAATCAGCCAGTTACGTACGTTCACGCAGCAAGATAAAACCGTAAGTAACATGAAAGCGCTAAATAATAGGATAAAAAATGATATTACAACTATCAATAAAAAAGCGCATATCTTAGGTTTTTATGGGGCGAAAACTAGCTATAAAATCCAAGTTGAGAATTCCAAAAACATTCGCGTTAAAATGTATATAAATTTAGGACGAATATTCAACCTAAAATTAAATATAAAATATTTAAACCAAGACGATGAGTTTAATAGAAAATATAACTCCATAATGCAAGCAAAACTTCGCATGTTTAAGGCATCGATCGCCGAAATAAAGGCGCTTGTAGACATAGCCGTTAAGGATTTGCGGAGAGATGGCTTCTTCGAGCCCTCTGTGACCGAAAAAAGAGTATGCATAGATTACAAAGCGCACAGCGCAATTCTTAACTTATCCATTGATCCGGGGAAAAAAGTTTGTTTTTCTGAAACGGAAATAAGAGCGTTTCCGGACATAAGCACAGAATTTATAAAAAATAGAATCGTCTGGAACGAGGGCGATTTTTTTGATATCGAGGATCTTGAAGCGACTGCTGAAAATCTCAAAAATACGCAAATTTTTTCAAATGTAAAAATAGAGCCCGCCAAAGATCGATTAATCGACAATAAAATACCAATGATTATTGAATTAGAAGAAGATAAAAAGCATA
>JAISYW010000123.1 GCA_031269645.1 Holosporaceae bacterium | reverse complement strand
TTATACAAAAGCGCATATTTTTGAGTGACGATAGCAGTATTTTTCCTGGAAATCATATTTTGATGAACCCAGCCTTCCGTTTTGTCCAAGAATCTTATTTTGCGCCATTGGTTGAATTCGCTTACTAAAATCATTGGTAAATTTGGCTTCATCAATACCCAATTGACCGGATATTCTTTGCCTGGACCAACTCTCAAATTTACTTGTGATGATTTAATGCTAATAAACTGCGGAGAATCAGCGAATAATTGGTTTGCCGTCATAGCGCCAAAGGCAATTAATATTATTAAAATCTGCATTAGATAACTTATAAACACAACATCATAATAACATAATGGAATTACAGAATAAATTCTGTAAAAATTAAACAGGTATTTTGATATTTAATGAAAAGCAAAATATCTACGACAAATAATAATCATTTTCATTTAAGCTGCATTGTATTTTTGCAACACTTGCTCAATAAATATATTTAAGATACGAAAAATTATAAAAACTCATAAATTAGAAAAATTTCTGCTGTACAATTGGTTTGTTAGATAATTTCCTTAATTGTTGAAGAAAATGATGAATTGGACAATAACGCAAATAGCTTCTGTCGTTTTATGCGCCGCAGGAACAGGATTGGTTTTTTCTTCATTTGGCCATACCCCGGTTTTGGGATATATCATTGCCGGAATCTTACTGGGACCGTCTGGCTTTAAGTTTATAGCCGATCGTGAAACAGTTGGACTATTCTCGGAAATGGGAATATTGTTTTTGCTTTTCGCCATTGGTCTCAGTTTGTCTTTTGAGAAAATTCGTAATATCTGGCGATCTTCTATTACGATCACGTTACTTTCGGCGCTTTTTGTATATATCATAATATTCGTGGCCGGATATTTCCTGAATCTGTCGGTTAATCAAATAGTATTGATTACATTCTGCCTAACTCTATCTTCAACGGCTGTTACCGTTAGATTATTAGGCAACCTGAAAGACCGTGAAGAAAGAGTTGAAAAAAATACTTTTGGTATACTCATCGCACAGGATTTGGCCGCATTAATTATGGCGCTCGTTATAAATTTTCTTGGGCTAGAATCAGAACACAGCTATCAACTGCACAGGCTAGGTGCCGTATTAGTATTTTTGCTAGGAATCGTCTTTTATTTTAGGAAATACCATCAATATATTCATAAATTTACAAACTTTATCAAAAAGCATGAGGATATGCTGACGTTATCAATTTTTAGCATCTGTCTCGGAGGGGCATTGCTTGCGGAACTTGCCGGCTTATCGGCGCCTTTCGGCGCATTTATCGTTGGACTGATTCTAGGAAATTCGAATTTTCGAGAAGAAGTAAAGAAGATTTCTTCTCCGATCGAAGAGATTTTATTGATGACATTTTTTCTCAGCGTTGGATTGCTGTTTGATTTGAAATTTATTTACGATAATTTTTTCCTTATTATATCGTCGCTGCTTTTCGTAACTTTCGGGAAAACAATTATCAATGTGTTTGTTCTAAGAATTTGCAGATTTCCCCTTAAAGAATCGTTTGTGATAGGTGTATTATTAGGACATATAGGCGAGTTTTCTTTTATGTTATCCTACTCGGCTCGAAAAGTAGGGCTCATCGACGCTTACGGAGTTAAATTTTTAATTAGTCTTACGGCTTTAAGTTTGTTTTGTAGTCCATTTTGGCTGATTTTCGCCGAAAGATGTCGCGCCTTAACTAAGGATGTGGCGTCTTCTTGGGAATTCTTCAAGTTGGCCAGTGGGCGAGAATTGCACAAATTGCATGATTTCTCGAATATTTCTACTCGACTAACTAACGGTCTGTTTTCTGTTGTTAACAAACAAATTAAGATGTTCTTTGATAACTTTTTTAGCAGAACAAAAGATACGTCAAAAAAATGAATTTTTCTTGGTATTTGGAGAATAATATCAATATAGATGATTGCGTAGGAATCGACGAAGTGGGAAGAGGTCCACTAGCAGGACCTGTTGTGGCTGCGGCTGTTTGGGTAAATGGTGAATTCGTTGACGAACTTAGAAAAAGCGCCATTATCGTTCGCGATTCGAAAAAAATGACGCCTAAACAGCGAGCCGCAACTATTAACTGGCTAAAAAAATTCCAATCTCCCGAACTGATTCGTTATGCGATAGAAGGTGCGACAGTCGAGGAAATAGATAATTTAAACATACTTAATGCCGCCTTATTGGCTATGAAACGAGCATTTGATTCCCTTGGATTTCATAAAAAGTATTCTTTAGTCGATGGAAATAGAGCGCCTGTGCTGAAAAACACCGAAATACGAACAATTATAAATGGAGACGAGAAAGTGATATCTATCTCTTTGGCTTCCATAATAGCAAAAGAATATAGAGATTGCCTAATGCGTAAACTTGCTTTGGAATATCCTAACTATGGATGGGACACTAACGTGGGATACGGCTCGAAAGCGCACATCCAGGCTATCTTAAAATACGGAATAACGCCGCATCACAGAAAAACTTTTGCTCCAATAAAAAAGCGATCACTTGCTTAAAACGAATGTAGCTGTATTTTATAAATAAGCGCCTTCCTTTTTTAACTACTATTTGTTACAATTTGTTGCTGTCAGTTTTTCCTAAAAAATGAGGATATTATGTCGGAATTAGATAAATTATTGGCGAGTTGTTTATCAGAAATCGCTGACTGCGATAATTTAAAGAAAATAGATGACGTAAAGAATGCGATTTTTGGTAAAAATGGAAAAATTACTAATATTATGAAAAAATTGCGCGATTTAGACGATAACGAAAAGCGCAAATTTGGAGCTGAAATTAATTCGATAAAAGATAAGATTTGGGAACAATTAAGTTCGAAATCATACAAATTGGAAATCAAAGAGCTTGATAAAAAATTATCATCGGAATTTGCCGATGTTTCTATGCCAATATATTCTCCTTCTTTCGGCAAAATTCACCCGCTCACAAAAGTTTCAGAAGAGATTTATGGTATTCTATCCTCCTACGGCTTTACTTTTGCCGAAGGCGAGGATATCGAGAGTGAATACTATAACTTCACTGCATTAAATATGCCGGATCATCATCCTGCAAGAACTATGCACGATACTTTTTATGTGAATATGCCTGCCGATGATAAGGGACGAAAGCTGTTACGAACCCACACATCGCCAGTTCAAATACATGCGATGCTTGCCAACTCTCCCCCATGTAGATTCTTTTCGATTGGTCGAGTTTATCGGAGCGACAGCGACTCAACTCACACGCCCATGTTCAATCAGATAGAAGGCATTATTGTTGAAAAAAATGTTGGATTTTCCCATTTGAAATGGTTAATTACTGATTTTCTAAAAAAGCTTTTTGAAGTAAAAGATTTGAGTGTCAGATTGAGGCCAAGTTTCTTTCCTTTTACGGAGCCGTCTGCTGAAGTTGACGTGAATTATGGTATAAAAAATGGAAAGATAGTTTTGGGTTCTGGAAGCAAATGGCTAGAAATCTGTGGGTGCGGCGCTGTACATCCAAATGTATTAAAATATGGCAATATAGACCCTACAAAGTATCAGGGATTGGCTTTCGGATTCGGTTTAGACAGATTAACTTCGTTAAAATATGGCGTTCCGGATTTGCGAGAATACTTTGAATCGGACGATCGCTGGAGAAATGCTTTCGGATTTCCTCATGTCATCGTGTAATTAGGAGAATAATATGCGTTTTTCGTTCAATTGGTTGAAAAGACACTTATCAACGGATCTTAGCATACAAGAAATCGCGGATAAATTGACGTCCATTGGATTAGAAGTAGAAAATATTGAAGATCCAACGGAAATTTTTGAGAATTTTAAATTAGTGCAAATAGAATCGTCAGAAAAGCACCCTAATGCTGATAATTTGCATGTTTGCGTTGTGAAAGATTCTGACGGCAATAAAATGCGTATTGTGTGCGGCGCCCAAAATGCACGAACCGGATTAAAGACCGTTTTGGCCTTGCCGGGAGCAAAAATCCCATATTCCGGAGAAGTTCTTAAAAAAAGCAAAATTCGAGGAGTCGAGAGCGAAGGAATGATGTGCTCTTACCGAGAACTTTCTGTTCAATCGAAAGATGATAAAATCATCGAAATCGATGACAAGGTCGATCTCAAAACTCCTGTCGGAGAAGCTCTTGACTATGGCAATGGAATCATCGACGCGTCTATTACCCCAAACAGAGGAGATTGTTTTTCCATAATGGGAATCGCTAGAGATCTGGCGGCAGCCGGCGCGGGAAATTTTATGGCTGCGGAAAAAGTCGTTTGCAAAAGTTCATTTAAATTTCCATTGAGAATCAACTACGATACTAGTGCCGCCTGTTCGCAATATGCACCAATGTTGGCATTTCGTGTAATTCGCGGCATAAAAAATGGAGATAGTCCGCAATGGCTTAAATCGTTACTAAAAGCAGCCGAAATGAATAGTGTGTCGGCGGTAGTTGATATGGCTAATTGGCTTATGAAAGATATTGGTCGACCGCTACATATTTATGATTTAAATAAAATCAAAGGGAGTCTTTCCATTCGTTTTACCCGTAATAAAGAATCTTTTATAGATCTGAAAGAAAATAGCCATGTGCTGCTACAAGATACGCTGATAGCTGCGGACGAAGAATCTCCTCTATGTCTGTTAGGAATAATTGGAAGTACGAAAGCTGCTTGTGATGAGCATACTACCGATATTCTAATAGAATCCGCTTTGTTTGATCCTATTTTTATTGCAAGAACTGGAATGTTTTTAAATATTACCACCGATTCCCGCGCCATTTTTGAGCGCGGAATTGATAAGGCATCATGCGTCCCTGGAATAGAGGCCATTAGCAAACTTATACTGGATAACTGCGGAGGGGAAGCGAGTGAAATTTATGTTATCGGCAAGCAACCTTCTTTTGAACAACGTATATCGCTTAAAAAGGAAAAACTTCATAGTATTAGCGGATATGAAGTCGATTGGAATGTGGCAAAGATTTTTTTAAAAAGACTCGGTTTGCAGGAAATATCTTCCGACAGTGAAAATGTAACATTTCAGATTCCAAGCTGGAGATCTGATCTAAATATTGAAGAAGATCTTGTGGAAGAAGTTATCCGTATGGTTGGATACGA
>JAISYW010000117.1 GCA_031269645.1 Holosporaceae bacterium | reverse complement strand
GATGGAACTAAAAAAATCCGGAGAACCTCTTGATCCTCGACAGTGGATGCTGCAAGCCTCGGATAAGGAAAATAATTAATGAAAAAAATCGTTTTTTTTATGTCGTCGTTATTTTTGATTTGCGCGTGTAATACTAGCGATGCCGGCAGCTCTATAAAAGAAATAAAAAACAAAAATTCTTCTTCTTTGAAAAATCTTGAAAAATCTGATGATAATTTATTAACGGATAAAAAAAACGATAAAGAATGCGCTCTAGTTATTCCGGAGTCTATCAAAAAAAATGTTCCCGCAAATATGCAATATTCGGTTTTTTTGCAATTAATTTTTAATCTCGTTGGCACCGAATATGTAAAAGATTTATCTGAATGTGAAATAACGGAAAAAGCAATTGCAGGATTGCTTGCATCATTGGATCCGCATTCGTCTTATTTGAATGAAAAAGCCTTTATGGCCATAAAAAACCAAACTGAAGGGGAATTTGGAGGATTGGGAATAGAAATTACAATAGATGAAGGTTTTATCAGAATAATTTCTCCGATAGACGATACTCCAGCGTACAAAGCCGGAATAAAAAGCGGGGATCTAATTATATATATTAACGATGAATGTATTAATGGTATTACAGCAGAAGAAGCTCTTGATAAACTGCGCGGAAAACCAAAAACAAAAGTGAAATTAAAAATAAAAAGGGAAAACAAGTCTCCTTTTGATGTAGAAATTATTCGAGACGTCATAAAAGTGCAATCGGTTAAGGCCGAAATTCTCGATAATATAGGGTATGTTAGAATATCGACCTTCGACAAGAATACGACTCGAGATTTGAAAAAATTTATTGATGAATATAAGCGCAAAAAAATATATGGCATTATTCTCGATCTTAGGAATAATCCAGGAGGACTATTGGAAGAAGCCGTTTCTGTTTCTGATATTTTCCTGAACGGTGGGAAAATAGTCTCTACGCGCGGTCGTGCTAAAGAAAACACAAAATCTTTTTCTGCTTCTGCCGGTGATTTGACTAATGGATTACCTCTCGTCGTTCTAATAAATAATGGAACCGCTTCCGCACCAGAAATAGTTGCCGGAGCTTTGCGAGACAATAAGCGCGCTTTAATTGTTGGAGTTCGGTCCTTTGGTAAGGGGTCTGTTCAAAAAATAATTCCATTATCAGATAAAACTGCGATCAAGCTAACCGTCGCTAAGCATTATACCCCAAGCGGAGAATGCATTCAGGCTAATGGGGTTTCTCCGGATATTGAAGCAGACTATGCAATGATAAAAAAACCGGAAGACTTATTCATTATTAGAGAGGAATTTTTTAATAATGCTTTAGACGTGGATAAAAAGTCAAAAAGCAAAAGATTTACAGAGGCCCAAAATCAAAAAACGATTGAGAAATTGGATAACAAAAGAAATAAAGACAATCATGCTGATGATGAAGATCAAGAGCTTTTATATCGCAAATTGTCTCTTAGAGAGCGCGTTGAAAAAGACTATCAACTAAGCAAAGCTTTTGATGTGATAAGAGTATTATATAAATCCAACTACTTACGTATTGATAAAAATGCAGAAAGATAAAAAACTAATTTATGCTTGGAGTGTTTTTGCTACCATCCTATTCGCTTTTGTCGTTATTATAGAGACACATCATCGCGCTCACCGAGAACGATCCGTAAATCATCAATATAGGATTCTGATAAGTAAAGATCTGATAAATATGTGTAATTTAGAAAAGCAACCAACTCCTTCCAAAACCGAAAAACAACCGCTTAATTTAGACTGCGAGCTTTACGAACATACCAAATATGGATATTTACCAAAAATAATTTCCAATGGTAGACGAGTATTTGATGTATACTCAGCGCATTTTGATAATTCTATTGCGTCGCGAAGGATATTTGTCGCTATACAAATCGAAAATACTACTCCAGAAATTTTATCTGAAACAATTAAGGCGTTAGGACATGCAAAAATTACGTTTATTCTCCCGCATTATCTGGATAAATTTGATGAAATTGCAAAAATTATCGCAGGAAATGGTCACGAGCTTTTCATCCAGATACCAACGCAATCGGCAATTCCTAGTGATAAAAAAAACATTATTTCTCCTTTGCTTGCCAATGGAGATCTCGAAAACACCTTGGAAAAATTGTATTATTTGATGGCTTCTGCAAAACGCATAATCGGTCTCGCGAATACTACGCCAACTCTTCTTACCAAATCCAAGAGAGATATGACGGCAATTTGCAATCAAATGACGAAACGAGGGCTTGCTTTTCTTGATACGGAAAAAAATGAATTATTGGACGAGTTATCTTCCGAAACAGGATTGACTTACCATAGTGTATATAGGAAATTTGATGCTAAAAAATTTGACATCTCTGATTTGAGAGACAAAAATGCTTTTGTGGTCAAATTTGAAGACCTACTTGATTTTTTAAAAATATCGAAAGATTTTGGTTTTGCTCCAATTAGTTTTTTGATGAAAAGGTGTGTTATGTCCCCTTATAGAAAATGTGTTGCCGTTCTTTTGGTAAAAGGCGATAACGTGCTTGTCTGTCAACGAGCAGATGTCGCAAAAGCGTGGCAACTGCCTCAAGGAGGAGTGGAAAAAAACGAAAGTTATATTGAGGCTGCTAAGCGGGAATTGTTTGAGGAAACAAATGTAAAAACTATACGATTTGTTAATTCCACTTCTAATGCATATAAATATGATTTTCCTGAGTCTTCTCATAAGCAATTCATAGAAAATGGAAAAGAAACAAAATATATTGGGCAAGCTTTGACGTTTGTCGTCTTTGAATTTTTAGGAGACGATAACGAAATAAACGTCAACAAAAGTCATCGAGAATTCTCTTCTTGGAGATGGATTCCAATCAAAGATTTAAGCAAGATTATCGTTGACTTTAAAAAAATCGCCTATGATCAAGCAATTAAAGAATTGAAACTGAACACTTCCATCTAGTTAAATGATTTTTCCGAAATTTACGAATTTTTAACTTGTTTCAATTACAATAGTGACAAATTCGGAAAAGCATTGAAATGCATAAAAATATCGGCTCGGTGTTATGTGCTGCAACATTGTTTGTTTCAAATATTTGCGCCTTGGATAACCTGAAAAGTAAGGCGCAAACAGTAATAACAATAATAAAAGACAAGTTGCAAGGTACTCCGTCAGGAAACGCTATAAAAAAAGCCGAGAACATCGCGTCAAACATAACAAATTCCGTTCCAGCGCAAACATTATTTAAAACTCAGATATGGCAAACGGCAGCATCCGTAGCCAATATATGCAAAAATAGCGCAGAATCACAAATTCAAGAAAAAGCGAGCAGCACGTTAGGAAATATCGGGCCACTGTTTGCTAATGGACTGATCAAAATGAACAACGAAATGCAAGCTTTAAAGGATAATTTAAGTTTACAGATTCAATATATAGATCAAGAAATGAAAATAATACAATCCTCTCAAGTTGAAAGTTTAACTAGCAACATTGGCGCGGAAAATGATTTGCAAGTTAGCTCTGAGATCGTCGATGAAACAGCAGATGCGACAATACAAACTTCTAATTCAGCGATTACATCGCAAAATTCCCAAATACCATCATATATTTCCCAAAACACTCCCACTAACCAGGAAACAACAGATACCAACTACAGCATAGCGACACCTTCGATCTCTTTAGCAGATACGACCAAGGCAAGGAAAATAGCTCTTATGGCTCTTAAGCAACAATATTCCAGCGCATTGGTTTCATTACTACAATTAGAGACCTCTACTTCTGCTGTAATTAGCAATATTTCAAGAGGTTCTTTCGATATTGGGCAAATACAGACACTTATACGAGAGGCACCTTCATCAATATCGGCGATAAAGCAATCGCTTTTGGGAACTCCATGCGAGGCGTTTGCCACCAATCTTGAGGCATCGCTCAACATAGTGGATAACTGCGCCGCTGATATTATAAAACAACAGAGCGCGCAACTAGAAAAAGCTACTTAATCTAGAGAGCAATCCAATTAGATTCGAATTAAACAGTAAGTTATTCACGAGCATAAATACGTAAGTATTTTTGCATAAATATTATTAATTTATTTATATTTAACATGTATTATGTTATTAGAAATATCGTAGGCCTAGTCTAGGACAAAAATGCTAGAAAAAAATTTCAATCAGAAATCATTGGAAGATAATTTTTCATTTGAAATAGAAGCATCGTTACGCAAACCGGATGCAGATCCTTTTATGGTTCTACTACCGCCGCCAAACGTAACGGGATCCCTCCATATGGGGCACGCCTTATGTTATACGCTTCAGGACATTTTAGTCAGGTATAAAAGATTGAAAAGGTATGACGTACTGTTTCTGCCCGGATTAGATCATGCCGGCATAGTTACTCAATTGTTGGTAGAAAAGCGTCTATACGAAAACGGTGTTAAAAAAGAAGATTTAACGCGGGAAACTCTTCTAAAAGAAATATGGTTTTGGAAAGAGAATTCTGGCTGCAATATTTTGGATCAAATGAAAGCTTTGGGAATTTCTTGCGACTTTTCTCGCTTGAGATTTACTATGGATGAGGGAGCTAAAAAAGCTATCATAAAAATGTTCGTGAAATTATATCACGACGGATATCTATACAGAGAAAAGAAGATGGTCAATTGGGATCCGCTAATCGAATCTGCAATATCTGACCTAGAAGTTCTCGAAAAGGAAGTAGAGGGCCATTTATGGTATGTAAAATATAAATTACACGATTTTAAAGGTCATATCGTCGTTGCTACTACAAGACCGGAAACCATATTTGGAGACGTTGCGGTTGCCGTAAATCCTGAAGATGATAGATATAAATCTTTAGTAGGGAAGATGGTTGTCGTGCCGCTTACTGAT
>JAISYW010000096.1 GCA_031269645.1 Holosporaceae bacterium | reverse complement strand
TTGTTTTTTTCCGCAAATGACGTTAGTAATCCAACGGTCTTTTTGGAAGGAAGCAACGAAATTTTTTATTGGAATATGAGAAGCGGAAAATTGTCATTATCACACATAAATCACGGCGCGAAAAACATCAATATAATTGGGAACGAAGTACTGCAGGATTCGATTAAAGTGCAAGTATCCCGCGAACCATATAAACAGATAAACGTTAAGCTATCGGCTAGCTGGATTCAGCATGCATTTGGAATAATAGACATATATCCTATGATTGCGGCAAAATTTAGCGCTAATTTAGTTAATTCATTTACAAATATAAAAACTGGCATTGAAAATCTTTGCAAAACTTCCGGCAAAAGCGGTTATACGTTGATACGTTGCAATATGAAAGAAATAAATCCGAATGCAACCGGAATTTTAAATTCTTATCCGCTCATATCTCCAGATTGTTATTTACAAGAGGATGAAAGTTCTCTCAAAAAAAAGGTAAATTTCAAAAGATTTTATTTCAACGGAGAGCTAATCTTTAGTTGGAACTACAAGCAAAAACGTATGGAAACTGTGAATGTAAAAGTTATAAACAAAAAATCGAAATATGGTCGTGAAAAAAATCTTTTTCTAAGACTAAACGCCGTACAAATCCCCAAAAATCTTCCAATTTGGAATCATTTTACATATTATGGGCATAGCGAAACAGTATTGCACAACGGTAATATTTTCGAATGCCAAGGTGCACATGTTTCCAAGAAGGAATTTGAAGAAGGAAAATGGAAATTAATTAAAAAAATTCCAGATGCCTTAGGAGACGATTCCTGTGGCTCCTTTTTTGCTACCGATAGAGGGAAAAACGCGATACGATATGCTCTGCAAAAGGCTATTGCTTTGATGAATTATTCTTCTAGGTATGTTGCAATAGAATTTTGCGTAGAAGCAAAAAATTTTATTTTTGCTACTATTAATGATCAAATCACTATTCACGACGCGAGGTTTCAAAAGAATCTTATCGTGGGCAAAATCATAAAAACGCAGCTTATCGCAAATACAACTCAAAAAATCATGAAAATTACTATCGGATGTTGCGTCGACGATTTTGGGGAAAGCTATTTTGAAAAACTTAAAACTCAAAAAATCGAAATTTTGTCAGACGACAGCAAAATAAATCCTGCCGATATAGTAACAAATATCGATATCAAAAACTCTCCGGAGGAACAGGTGATTTGTTTATCGCAAGCGATTGCGAAAAATGTTTCGGAGCTGAAAAATATTCTAAAAAAACAGGCGACAAAGATTAAAATTTCGCTGCATCCATTAAATACCACGAGAGTAATAACCAGAGAAATAAATCTTCCAGACCTTGATTTATGAGAAAAATATGACAATTATAAGAGGTATAAGGTCATTATCAGAAAGATATGACCGTAATTTTATGGATGTTCCGGATACGGAAGAAAATATTTCTTCTTGCATTATTTGGGAAACAGGCGATGAGGACAATTTTCCCGTAAAGTTAGCTAATTTTTGGCCAGATTTTGTTTCTTTAAACGCCAGTATGATTCCAACGGCAATTTCCGGAATTTCTGTTGTTGTTGAACGAATAGACAACGGTCGTAATTTAGGAAAAATAGACGTATATAACGCTCCTGCCCTTGATCCACAATCGCATATAGATAATCATAAACTATGCTGTTCCAAAGTGGTCATTAATTTCGAAAATACCGGAACATATTGTTTGGAAAAGGACATATTTTCTTTTTGTGGACAATCATTCGATGATTACGAAATAAAATTTCAATCCAAATCTCTTTTCGAAAAGAATTTTCTTACTTGCGCGAATGGAACGGCAATATCAGAAAAATATACTACAGATTCTAAAGGAGTTCCTC
Source organism: Holosporaceae bacterium (assembly GCA_031269645.1). Lineage (GTDB taxonomy): Bacteria > Pseudomonadota > Alphaproteobacteria > UBA3830 > UBA3830 > JAIRZM01. The sequence continues at coordinate 1,424 of JAISYW010000096.1, read as the reverse complement.
TAATGGAACATCCCGGCGGTTCGGCGAAATGCAAAATTTATCCATATGCCGGGTTTTATGAATACGGCTTGCATCCGAAGCGGATCGAATCTTGCATTTTCCGCACATCGCACGATGGTCGCTCTTTATATTTACGTATATCTCCGCTGAGTGCATTGCATAGCGCAGGCATTGATCCAACCAGCGACCAGATTTCCGAAACCGGATACAAATTCATAGGCGTGAAACAGTTCTCAGAATCGCAGAAAATGAATTTGTACGATGAACTAAAAAGCGGCGCTTGTAAAATAGAAGTTTTAAATAAGAATACAAATGAGAAATGCTTTTATAAAAGCGACGCTGTCGCGCATATCGCGAAAACAAATCTAATTACAATCAATTTTATCAAGAAATAGATATGAATTTTTTATTTGAAGATCTAGACGTTTTGTCTAGAACAATTTATGGAGAAACTAGAGGCGATTTATACAGATTCGGCGTAGCTTCATTGATAGCAGTCGCAAACGTTGTGGCGAATAGAAAAAACAAAAACTTTGCAAAAACAATTCGAGACGTTTGCCTTGCCCCGCATCAATTTTCTTGTTGGAACAAAAATGACGCGAATTACGAAAAAATAAAGAATATAACGACGGATTGCGCTGTTTTCAGAAAATGTCAGGAAATTGCAGAAAACGTTTTGCTCGAAAAATGGCCTGACTTAACCGACGGCTGTGACCATTATCACCATCGTAATATCAAACCATATTGGGCCGCTTACTTTGAACCAAAAAGAGCTTTTGGCTCCCATTATTTTTACAATTTAAGAAACAAATAGACGGAGAATACAATGACAATAGAAAAAATAGTTTTGGATGCAATAAAATCGAAAAAGGACGAAATTACAACCGATGAAACCGATAATCCGACTTCGGCAGAGCCTCAAAAAGCAAATTTTCGACATTCAAAAGACCGCGGAATTGATCAAATAGGAATCCTTAACGCCTACAATAGAAATAAAAGGTTAAATATTATGGTGATTGGAGCGGCTTTGGGACTTGTTTTCTGCCTACTAATGCTTACGTCATACAAAAAAGATCTTCCGGGAGAAGTCGTAGGAATTATCTCAACTATTTCTGGAATTTTTGGCGCGTGTCTAAAGGACGCCTATAGTTTTGAATTCGGATCCTCCAGAGGCAGTAAAGAAAAAGACGAGAAAATATCGTCGGCAATTTTGGAGCGATTAAAACTATAACCTCGCAACTAACGAACTTTTTCAACAAAATCCTTAAAAAACAAAATACGCAGCGCAAAAACGCTGCGTGTTTGTTGTTATGCGAATGCAGTTTTCGACAGGAGAGAGAACAGTTCTAGACATTGGAGAGCGATATGTTATAAACTGACTCGTTGCGGGCGCCTAGCTCAGTTGGTAGAGCAGCTGACTCTTA
>JAISYW010000013.1 GCA_031269645.1 Holosporaceae bacterium | reverse complement strand
ACACTATATGAACAGGATCTTTCTTATTTTTCACTTCACCGACCATCGCCATCCACCATACAATATCTACAATCGATTATTGTTTTTGATGTTTTAATAGATTTGAACTCGCGCCATCCAGTAACAATAACCAAACAATCGGACACCCGTACTATGTCGCATAAATCGCGAGAAAACTCAATGGCAATACTTGGATATTCTATCATAAAGTTATCAACGGCGACTGGATCGTAGGCAGTAATATTCTCGTACCCAGCTTTTTGCAATTCTTCTATGATTTTAGCCGACGGAGTCTCTCTAACATCGTCGGAATTTGGCTTGAAAGATAATCCTAGTATGCCGATCTTATCTGTTTTATTGACTTTTTTCATTATCATTTGCGCTACTTTTGCCGGCATATTTTCGTTCGTCTTGATAACTTGCGACAATATTAATGGATCAAATCCTTTGGCCTTCGAAATAGCCCTTAAAGCTTCAGTATCTTTTGGCAAACAATACCCGCCGTACCCACATCCGGGATAAAAATACGAAGTCATCGAACAATTATTCCACCTTTTATCCATGTGCAATATTTTGAAAGCGTTCGCTACGTCTATGTTTCCAATCAAATCGGCAATTATCGACATTTCATTGGCGTAACTGATCATCGTGGCGAGAACGCTATTGGAAAGATATTTTATAAATTCCGCAGTGCTATAATTTACGGAGAGTATGGGAGCGTCAAAAGATCTATAAAGTTCCCTAAGGATTTCTTCCGACTTTTTATCTTCCACTCCTATTACAATTCTATCTGGGGAACAAAAATCGTTCCAACAGTATCCTTCTCTAAGAAATTCTGGATTATTGGCAATACCTATCGATCGATTATCTTTTGCTTTTTCTCTTACATATGGAACTATTATTTCCGACGTAGTTGACGGCGGAATGGTCGATTTTATAACTAGAACATGAAATTTATCGTTCGTGAAACTGCAAATAGCTTGATCAATGGCCGTTTTAAGATGCGATAAATCAGCCGCGCCACTACTTCCGCATGGGGTTCCAACGCAAAAGAAAACGCAGTCGCTATCATTGAGCGCTTCCTTCGCTTCCTGCACGCTGCGCACATAAAAATTTTTTTCCAGATAAGCATTCAAAGCTTTGTCAAGACCGCTCTCCATAAACGGCATCTTGCCATTTTTTATGGCGACCATCTTCCGTTCGTCTTTTTCTATTCCATATACGGTGTACCCTTTTCTTGAAAACCCAAGGGCGGTAGTTAATCCAACAAATCCTAAACCAAACACCGATATTTTCACGCCGCTACTCCATCCAATGATAGTCGTCTCCATTAAGGAAAGTAAGAAATCTCTCCACTCCTTCTTCTACCGAAACTTGAGGAGCAAATTTCAGCAAATCGCGCGCTTTATTGATATTGGGCGAACGTCTATTTGGATTATCCGCCAGATAATTAGCTTCGTCAGATTCTTTAAATATAATCTCTCCATCATAACCGAATTTTTTTTCTCCTATACTTTTATATATTTCTGCTAAATCTTTTATGGAAACTTCCCTATCGTCGATTCCTATGTTAAAAGTTTCAAACTTTCCATAAAGAGACGCTTTTATATAACCGCTAATTGCGTCGGAAATATAACAAAACGTCCTTGTTGGTTTACCATCGGAGTACATAGTTATGTCTTCATTTTTCAAAATAGCTCTAGCAAAATCTGCAGGAACTCTTTTATCATTCAACTTCATTCCTGGACCGTAATTATTAAAAGGACGAACTATTGTGACCGGCACGCCATATTTTTGATAAAAAACATAACAAAGAGCCTCGCCAAAACGCTTCGCTTCGTCATAACACGCGCGCGGACCAACGCAGGAAACATTGCCTCTATATTCCTCGGATGTTGGCACATTTTTCGCAGGCGGATCTCCATAAATCTCGCTACTAGAGAAAAATACCATGCCTTTTATGTGTTTATCACGATAAAAATCCAACAATTTCCTAAGCCCTGACACGTTTGCGTCAATTGTTTCAAGTGGGAAAGCCCTATAGAAAGTTGGCGAAGCGATGGAAGCCATATGATATATATAATCCACTTCCGAGCTTCCGTCGATTGATTCAATTCTATCGTTAACAACGTCAAATTCTTTTAAAATTATATCATTCGCCGCTTTCAGCTCATTCAACCACCGTGGACATCCCATTTTGAAATTATCAAGACCAATTATTCTAGATATTCCAAATTCTTTCTTGTATTTAGAGAAAAAATTTGTCAAATAAAATCCAAGAAAACCGGCGCATCCTGTAATCATTATTTCAGCGCCGTTTAATTTTTCTTTTTCAATATCCGAAAGATTGGAAAATATGTTATTTAAATCGTTTTTGAAAATTCCGTTCATTTTCTGCAGTTACCGCATTCTCCACGGAACATTTCCGCTGTTCCATATTTCATTTAGATCGTTCTTGTCCTTCAAAGTATCCATACAGCGCCAGAATCCCGTATGCTTATGCGCCAATACTTGATCGTCCCTTACAAGCTTGTGCAACGTTTCTTCCTCAAAAACTGCTTCGTCTCCATCTGGTATATAGTCGAAAACGCCGGAATTAACCACAAAAAATCCGCCGTTGACCCAAACGTCGGCGTTATCTTTTTTCTCGGCAAAGCTAGACACTTTATCGCCGTCTATTTCCAACGCTCCGAATCTACCATGGGGCCGAACGGCCGTCAACGTAAGAATTTTGCCCGATTTGCGATGGATTTATAACATTTTCTGCGGATTTATGTCGGCTAGGCCGTCTCCGTAGGTAAGGAAAAAAGCATCTTCTTTCAAAAACGACTGGGCTTTCCTTAATCTAGCGCCCGTCATGGAACTGAGTCCAGTGTCGACCAACGTCACTTTCCATTTTTCGGAAGTCTTCCTATGAATTTCGACGGAATTATCTCGATAATCGATTGTAATATCGGAATTCATCATATAGTAGCCGACGAAATATTGTTTGATGATATCGCTTTTGTATCCGCACAGGATAACAAAATCGTCAAAGCCATAAAACGAGTATATTTTCATGATATGCCAAATGATCGGATATTCTCCTATCCGTATCATCGGCTTTGGAATAACAGACGTCTCTTCGCCAAGCCTGGAGCCCAACCCTCCTGCAAAAATAACTACTTTCAATTTTTCTCCTCAGAATCCTTGCGAAAACTACAAATCTTACACGTTTCTCCCATCACTAAGTTTTCGCATAAATCGCTTTCCGTTGCGCATAATGGCAACGTCCCATCAGGTCTTCGAGCAACATACCAACTCTTCTCTGTCGGATATCCCAACATATGCATAATTTTAACAAATCCCTTCGCGGAAAAAATATCATTGCTATTCCATCCTTTCAAGTAGAGTTTACATAAACTATGTTAATATATATTTAGTTAGGCAATCCCTCTCCAAATAATTTCTTGAAATCGTTTCAGAATAGGATTAGAATCCGCCGTATGCGGTTTGAGAATTATGCGCGAATTATATCATTATCCACTGGATCCGTTTGGAAGATTGGCGCGGATTTATTTAAAAGAAAAATCCCTAGATCATACATTAATAATTGAACTTCCTTGGAATAGAAAAAAAACATTTTCTGGAAAGCATAGTTTTTCCGATCTTCCAGCGCTAATAGATATGGACGGTCTGATTTTAGAAGGATGGTATTCAATAATCGAACATCTCGAGCAACATTACAGATCTAATTCTTTACTGCGAGTAACGCCAAAGGAAAAAGCGGAATGCCGCAGAATTATGTTGCTATTTAATACGATGTTCTTTGCTGACGTTACGAAAAACATAGTCTTCGAAAAGGTTGCCAAAAGACATCTGGATCGATCTTCTCCGGATTCTTTGAGTATTCGAAAAAGTAACGCAGCCATAAAGGGGTATTTTGATTATATAACATGGCTAACGGATCGCAGAAATTGGCTAGCCGGAGAAGAATTTACTTTGGTAGACATTTCCGCTGCCGCTCATGTTTCATGCATCGATTATCTTGGTTCGATAGAGTGGGAAAAATATCCGGAGGTTAAAGATTGGTATGCCAGAGTGAAATCACGACCGTCGTTCAGAGAGATTTTATCTGACAGAATTCCAAATATTGCTCCTCCAGATTATTATCAGGAATTAGATTTTTAGGTTAATTGATGTTCACAAAAAAAATTATTTTTATAAATTTATTATTGTTGATAAGTTTTTGTTTTTTAGAAGCCTCCGGCGTTAAATGCGAGATACATGATATCGTCGTCTATGTTATCAACCTAGATCGCAGTCCTGAGCGAATGAAAAAAATAAAATCTCTATTAGACACCCTTGGAATAAAGTTTACGAGATTTCCTGCGATTGATGGATACAATATTAAGATCGTAAATCTGAAAACTAATAAAATCGAAGATAATAAATCTTTTCACAAAGTATGCGATAAAAACTCCGATTATTTGATCTCATGCGGTCTATTCAGTTTCAAATATACAACTACACCCAAAATTCGAAGACTTTTATGCTGCGGAGAGCTTGGATGTGCACTCAGTCATCTATCCATAGCGAAAGATATTGTTCAGAAAGGTCATAAGCTGGCTATGATTTTGGAGGACGACGTTGTTTGCGAAAAAGATTTTAAAGTTATTTTTGCCGAAACCCTAAAAAACACTCCTAAAGATATGGGTATTTTGTTTTTGGACATTGGATTGGGGCGCAGCGATTCTTCACCTTACTTTGTTAGTCCAGGCGCTTTATTGGATTCTTTCAGACAGATCCCAGGCAACAAATATGTCGTACGCCTTAAGGAAAACTTTGGCGTTTATGGACTTCACGCATACGCACTAACATTAGATGGCGCTCGTGAAATTCTAAAAAATTCTCGAATTATAACTCTACCTATTGATAATCATATAATTTCTGGACCAGCTATGCCTAATTCAAAAAAATATGTCGCGAGAAAAAAAATGCTTTCTTTATCAGATGAAATATCAGAAATTCATAAAATGGGGCGAAATTTTTGCGTCACCTCAAAGGGGATAATAGTTTCGAAAGTAAAGCAATGAAAAAAGTAATTATTCTTTTCTTATTTTTCGTTTTTTGCGCTACAAAATGCGAATGTAAGAAAAAATGCAAACGCAAAAATATATACGATATGGTTTACGTCATAAGTCTAGACCGCACTCCGGGACGTTTTGAAAATGTAAAACGCCAACTTGACGCCGCCAGAATTTCCCATAAAAGGTTTAGCGCTGTTGACGGTTATGAATTAAAACTCATTAATTTAACGAGCAAAGAAATCGTTAGCGGAAAAAATTCCATG
>JAISYW010000093.1 GCA_031269645.1 Holosporaceae bacterium | reverse complement strand
AACGTAGAAACCGAAAGCAAAGTTACTATGCTTGTTTATTTTGCGATCGTTACCAGCGTCGTTTCCTTCTTTCCGGCTCTTCTTGTCTGGAAAACACCGACTCCATTCGAGTACCTAATGCTGTTTTTACTAGGCGCCGGTGGCAATCTTATTCAATATTTTTTCTTTAGAGCTTATAGCGCCGTCGATTTATCGGCGCTATCTCCGTCTAGGTATTTGGAATTCTTGATCAGCGCAGCTTTCGCTTTCATTTTCTTTGCGGAAGTGCCTGGAATCAACGTCCTGATCGGAGCTCTAATACTGATTCCAAGCAACCTTTATCTGGTCTATTGCGAAGCTCCGAGACGGAGAAAACTATAAAGCGCCACACGTATACAGCGGAGCTTTCAAGATTGCCGCTCGAAAGCTGGAGTAGTTCTCACCATTAGCAAATCAGTCTAGAAATTCGTTGTAGTAGTGGGTGTCGACGGCCCCATCCTTTATAAGTTGGCGAATTCTTGATTTGTCTTCGTCAGAAGTGTTTTCAGTGGCCCAAAGACGTTTCAGTATATCTATATAACACTTCGCCGCTGCCTCACTGTTATGTTTAAAAATCAGCACTTTTTCAACATTTGCAGCGGTACACAAATCAGGATGTTGAATTATCATCGCCAAAAACAAATACAGATTTTCTTGGCCCGGGTGAAGAATTACATCAACGAGCGACGCATATCCGACTTGTCCGTCCACAAATGTACAATAGTACTTTTCCATTGGATCGATTTTATCTGCCAAAGCGCTATATATGCGAGAAGTCCATGCACTGTCGCCGTCATAACCTATTTTTGCCGCAACACTCACAAAATCAGGCGTGCTTATTTTCTTTGTCACCACTATCTCCGCCGTATCCATACACATAGTCGAAGACGATAACAAAATGCCGCAACTTAGTAATAAACACTTTTTCATTATGTACCATTAAAAATTTTATATTAAATTAAAAAAAGTCAAGTTTTTTTTGAGAAAATATCAATTATAAAAATTATTTGTCAACTCTAAATTTTTATACATTTTTCCAAATTTACAATTTCACACTTCTTCCAAAATCAGCTTCCAGCCTCCAGACATTCCCCATTCGTCTGTTTCCAGCGAGAAATCTATGACGCGCATGGCGAGCCAAGGTCGAAAACACACAAAGATCTTTTCTTCGCATGCGTTATAAAGCTCAACTTCATTATCGGTCTGTTTAAATTTAATTGGATCTCCGAAATTATTTACGGCACAGATGGATTCTTTTACGGCGGGCCGAATTAATCTAATCTTCATTTCGCCAGGGTTAATTGCTTGCCATAAATTTTGAATGCATCCAACCATAATTTGCGAACCGACCCAAATTCCGTCTGCCAGAGGAGAATTAACATCTTTACATGTAATAATGCTTTTATAGCGTTTGCGCTCTGATGTCTCTAAAAATAATAAATCTCCATTTATTGATTTTTTAAATTCTCCATTTGGAATAGGAGTCAATTCTTGGACGCAATTTCTCGCACTTTCGGGTGGCAATCCGGCAACTCCTAACATCAAATTTGTTTCGTTCATTTAATTCATCCATTCTGGTGTGGTTGTTGGCATGGTCCTTGATAGACGCTCCAAATATTCAGCGAGATCATCCGCCGAACCTTGCTCGTTTTCCGATTTAAAATTTTTCATATTTATATTTCCCAAATTATTTGTCTTCATAAATAGCTTTTAGCTGCAGTATCGCTATTAACCTCAGAAGAAGATAATTTTCTTTGCTCGTAACTGATTCTATTTTTACTTTTGCTGTTCCGATAACAAACTTTTCCTGTAACAAGGTTAACTCTTTGCTGATAATTTTATTAATAGATCTCAATATTTCAAAACTGGATCCGGTTATTTCTTGATCGTCTACAATTGTGATGAAAAATTCCACCCTAGACGCTAAATTTTTCCCCTGTGAAATGTTTTTTAATTCAAAAACGAGATACGGAGTTTTTCTTTGTTCCTCCGGCGGAGTTGAAGGGAAAACTGCAACTTTTAATTCTTGTTTTATGGCATTAATAATACCAAAATCCCACGGTAACATTTTATCTTCCTTTTATTTGAAATTATCTTTTATTAAGGTTATTTTTTAGGAAAATTGATCCGCTTTTATTAATTATAAACTCTTAAAAAGTAATATTCTTAAAAATTTAACAAAAGACTCGAAAGTAGTTAATTAACAATTACTTAAGAGTTGCGTGGAACATGAGCAAATCCTTGGCAGGCTCCACAACAGGAAATTGAGTTGGAGTGAAAATTTTATCCTTAATAACTACTCGAAAATCAGTTGGAAAATCGCGCTTCCATCGTATTACAAAAAGATATAATGCACGTCTTGAAGAAATATCCTTGATAGTAATGGACGCCCATACTTCTTTCCATAATTTGTATTCCAAAATCCATAAATTATCGTTTGATAATTTTTTTTCAATAGTTTCTATTTTTATTTTTGTGTTGAACAAATTGTTGAACATGATTTTTTAAGCAATTCTTAGATTTATAAAAGGACTCAATAACTGCTTTACGCCAGGAGAAACAATTCCCTCCTGTTTAGGAGAGAATCTATCCTGATAAGCGTTCGCCAAAAGCATTAAATTGGCTAATTTCAATTGATAAGGAACTTTTTCTAGTTTTTCGGAAATTCCGGATTCATATGTGATTTTTATGCAAGCTTCCTTATATTCAAGAAATTTATCGCTATTAATACATAAATAAGACCTACCAATTGCTTCCGTAGGAGAATAACAGCGTTCTTCCAATTTATATTCGTTTATAAAAACGCTTATGACTCTTATAACCGGAGATTTAGGCAGCGGGATTCTAGTTATATCGCAAAAAATACTTGGGTGATCATAACTATCGGGGTCAAACCTGCGAACGGAATCATTATCCAAGATATATTCCCACGTTTGTCGTAAAACTGATTTCTGAATAATGGACTCCATAGTTTCACGCGTTGTTTTTATTAAATTTGAAATTAAAGCGTTATCAAAATCGTGGTCTATTCTAAGATATTCCTTAGCTTCTTCCAAAGTTATGATCTCGCTTTCCGGCTCTTTGATTAGAACCAACTGCATAATTTCACCCTTTCCCAACTTTACAACTGTTTTTCAGCAAATTTCAATAGCTTAATTGCATCAAAATCTACAACTCTTCCTCCAACGCGTTTTGTTGCATAAAATTCCACAAACGGTTTAGATGTATACGGATCTCGCAAGATTTTTAGACCTTGTCTATCAACTATTTGATATCCAGAGTAAAAATCCCCAAATGCGACAGATATGGATTTCATTTCTTGCGTTAAAGTTGGCATGTCGTCATCTATGATTACCGGATACCCCAGTAACATTGAAGGACTTGCTTCGGATAACGCGGGCTGCCATAAATAGGCGTCGTCCTTATTTTTTAGTTTCCTGATTTCGGCGAGAACGGATCTGGACATGATCCATTTCGCATTTTTCACGTATATTGGCCTTAAAGAACAAACCATATCTATCAAAACGTTAACAGTAGTGTCGTTATCTTTAAAAGCGCCTATTGCTCCCGTGTAAAAATGCTGCAGTTTTCCAAAATCTCTTTTTTCTGCATCCTCCGATTCGCATTTTAAGAAACCAAGCGGTTTATCCTTACCGTCGCCGTTCACAAATGCGTTGTTTTCTAAAGCGGCGATTTTTTCTGCAATTTTTTTAATTAACCATTCTTCGATATCAATTTGTGAATCGTCTAAAAGTCTTTGGCTAACCTTCGGTTTTGCGAAAATCTCATGAACTGGAATCTTGATTTTTTTAATTTCTGGAGAGTCTGTTTCATTTCTATTTTCATCTGCGCTTGTCGCCCAACCGGCATTCGGCTTTTTGGAATCCACAAGCATTTCAATGGAGTTCGTTGATATCGTTATTATATGAGAAATTGCCCTCATAGGCGACAGAAACTTTAATCTTTCGTCTATTTTTACGGAGGTTTCTTTTGGAACAAGATATCCGCCGCTTTCTCCGTTTTTATCGCTTAAAGATTTTTTTAAAAAATGTTCGCATCCATTGCGAATATAATCCGAAAAATTCGTTTTTTTATATGCGTCTCCATTCAAATTCTTTGATAATGGAATCCTGTTGTCAGGTTTCTCTAAATTCATTTTCATTTCCTCGTACTTATTTTCATTACATTTAACGAAATCATTAATGTTTTCGTTCAATTCAGAAATTGCTGCTTGTATACCTTTGCTCATTTATTTTTTCCCTTATTCTATATGATATATCCTTGATACTCCGCAAAATATCGTTGTATGCTTTTATATCTTCCACCGTAGCAGATGGACAGGCTGGAAAAGTTACGATTGATATTTCCAGTAGGTCGATATCTGTTAGATATCGCTTATTGTCACTAAAATAGCTGTCTTTTATTCTATAACCAATGGAAAATCCATCAATTGCCTTATTTTTCAATAAATAATACACTTCCTTTGCTTTTGGAAGCTCCAAAAGAAGACGACATTTAATAAACAACCCGTAATCGTCCTCTCGCATAACGTCAACAACTCCAATCGGAAAATTTATATCATGTTGCCAAAGCAATTTAGGTTTTTTGCCATTTGCAAAAACAGTTGTCGCTCTGCTAAAGGATCCTTTCACAACTATGTCGTGATAACCATCCACTATATCGAATACGCTCGCGTATCCAGAAATTTCTCCATCGTCGTTCATTGATTTAAAATGCAAATGCGGCGTTAAAAATTCCATACTTTTATCCTTTCATTGGTGGATATCCTAAGATTTCTCTTTTTTCATCGATTGTTAGGAAATCCGCGTTTGATATTTTATTCCAGAGACTTTCGCGACGAGACATAATGGCATGTACTCCTTCTAAATCAAAAGTCATCTCTACTTGCTTTCCGAATTTACTAGATAACCAACTGCTAAACTCAAGACGAATAAATTCGGCAAGAGGTAATACAGTATCCTCCCAAAAATGTAGACGCGCTTCTTTATAGTTGGCGAAAGCAGAATCTCCTTGAATTCCCATAAGAATAGGGGGCACTCCAAATGCTTGAGCTATTTCGCGCGCAGTTATATTTTTGCCCGCGTCGAAATCAAGATCTTTTGGAGATAACCCCATTTCTTGCCATTCTAAGCCGCCCTCAAGTATCATAACCTTTCCGGCGTTTAATGCTCCAGAATAAGCTTCTTGAATATCCGACCTTAATTGCCTACGTTGTTCTTCTGTTAAATTTTCCGTATTTTTCACCATCAAACAACCAGATGGGCGACCACCATTTTGCAAAATAGCTAAATTGTGATTCGACATCTCGTTATATTGATCAATAGCCCGAAAAGCCGCTTGCAATGGACTAAATCCATACCAATCATTTAACGGATTAAATAATTTCAAGTGTAAAATGTTTTCTTTCTCTATAGAAAGCTTAGAAGCGTCTACGCAATACGCGTACGATTTGACCGCAGTTTTAGATTGATTTGGTACAATTTGCACGCGATCAGTACGTAGACAACGCAGGTTATATTCATTATCACAGTATACAAAAGTATTACCGGAGATTAGCAAATAATTTACCACATGTTCGAAAAACGAATTTCTTGTTTGAAATTCGTTTGGTCTTTTTAGTATCTTATTTAAAAAATCATTTTCAGTTAAATTATCGCAATTCCTTATGGCCGCCGGAATGGAAGAAATACTCTTTGAAATTAAATTAATTGCTCTAAAAGCAAATACGTTTTTTTGAAATCCTTCTTCCGAAAGAGCCTCATACCTGTACGGTGTCCATTGGGGACTGCTGATTCCTTGATAAGCAAAGAAACAGTCTTCTTTTTTGGCGTTAAAATGCTTTAGCAAATTAAGCACATCTGCCTCCATGTAATATTTTTTGGATTATCGTTATCGGATACGATTATATTCATACATTTTTAAAAAAAATGCAAGCAGAGATTTTAAATTACTTTATATTTCAATGTATTAGTCGTAAAAAATACCTTAAAAATGATAAGATATTTTTAAAATAAATCCACCTGAGTAGGTTTTTTACATACTTTCAATCTGCCATCGGAGAATACAAGATCAAAATAATATTCCTTTTCAGCTTGTCTTACAGACGTAATCGGAATGGATTTTTGAGATTCCACGAAAGCAAACCCTTTTCTCAAAATGTTAGCATAGGAATTGGATTCCAAGGCATTAGCCATAATCGCAAGAAAGTTTTTTATATTCTCAATTTTATTAGTGAATAAAAAACGAATTTTTTGAAACGTTTCATCCAGATTTTCTTTTATTAGCGGTCTTGAAAGCGAGATTTTTGCTAATGCTATATTTTTATTGGATATATAATTTTTTATTGCGGCAACGGTTTTTTCGGAAACATAATCTACTTTTTGGATTCTTTCTGAAAGTACTCCTTTGATATTTAATATTTTATTTGATTGTAAAAATAATTTTTTCTTTTCCAAATCGTTTGAAATAACAATACTAAACTGAGAAAAAAGCCTATTTATTTCAGCCTGCAATCTAATTTTTTCTGGAACTGCGAATTCCGCTGCTGCAGTAGGAGTGGGAGCTCGCAAATCTGCGGCGTAATCTACTAAAGTCGTATCCGTCTCGTGACCAACGGCGGAAATAATTGGAATCTGACTTGCCACCACGGCGCGAACAAGATTTTCTTCATTAAAAGGCATTAAATCTTCAAAACTTCCGCCTCCGCGGGCAATTATTAATAGATCTGGTCTATTATCAGCTGAGAGAGAGTTCATCCCTGCGATTGCTTCCGCAATTTGCCTTCCAGCGTCCAGACCTTGCACCAATACTGGCCATAACAAAACCTCTCGTGGAAAGCGCTGACGAATTCTATGGAGCATATCTTTTATCACAGCTCCTGTCGGAGACGTTATTAAGCCTATTAATTTAGGAATCTTTGGAATGGACTTCTTCTTTGACTGATCAAACAATCCTTCTGCAGCTAATTTTTTTTTGCGCTCTTCCAACAATTTCAGCAATTCGCCTACGCCAGCTAACTCGAATTGCTCAACGATAAATTGATATTTTGATCTAAGCGGATAAGTCGTCACCTGACC
>JAISYW010000086.1 GCA_031269645.1 Holosporaceae bacterium | reverse complement strand
TTGAAGAGTAGATGTAATAAAAGCTGGAGCAGGATTACGTTTTACAATTTTTGTTTCGATAGAGGTAACAGAAAACAATTGATTAGCCAAAGAATTTTTTATGATATTTGCCTGAGTGGCGTTTGTTATCGAGAATTTGTCTAGCTTTTCTCCATTATAATGAGTTAATTTCGCAGCAAAAGTTTTTCCATTTTTTGCTAGAAATTCTGCCTCGATCGACCAATACTCTTTTGTTTCAAAGGCCTCAATTTCAGCCTCCCGCTCGGCGATGATTCTTAGAGCAACTGATTGAACACGTCCGGCAGATTTGCTACCTGGTAATTTTCTCCATAAAATTGGGGAAAGAGTAAAGCCAACAAGATAATCTAAAGCTCGACGAGCTAAATAGGCGTCAACCAAAGACGAATCGATATCTCTCGGATTGGTGATTGCGTCCTGAATTGCACTTTTTGTAATTTCATGGAAAACAATTCTTTTAAATGGAACTTTTAACTTTTTTTCATCCTGAAGCACTTCTTTGATATGCCAGGAAATTGCCTCTCCTTCGCGATCAGGGTCGGTTGCAAGCAATAATTCGTTGCAAATTTTTAACTGTTTTGCGATATCTTGAACGCATTTTTTACCGCGAGCGCTTGTTTCCCAGATCATAGAAAAACCATCGTCCGGTCGTACGCTACCATTTTTTGATAGCAAATCGCGAATATGACCGTAGCTTGCTATTACTTTGTAGCTGTTCCCTAAGTATTTATTGATCGTCTTAGCTTTCGCTGGGGATTCAACAACTACAAGACGCATGTAATATATCCTTTAATATAAAATCTTTAGTTATCGAGAGCTAAACAAATACGCTGTCCATGTAGTCGCACGATTTTATTAGCTAACTCTAGCTCAAGAAGTGCTGTCAATACTTCCTGAGGAGATACTTTAATGCAAGAAATCAATTCGTCAATAGTTATCGGAACGGAACTTAAAGAATTTAAGATTTTTTTTCTAGTTTTTTCTAAATCGGCATCTGATATTTTAGTCGTTACAGACTTATTTTCAAATGAATTCTTTTGGATAATTTTACGGTTTTCAATTTGATCCAGAATGTCCTGTGCGCATTGAACCAAAATTGCTCCATCTTTTATTAATTTATTGCAACCAACACTGCGCGGATCCAAAGGAAATCCAGGAATAGCAAATACGTCTCTGTTGTACTCAAGAGCCATTTTTGCAGTTATTAGCGATCCTGATTGTTCCGCCGCCTCAATTACAATGGTAGCGTAAGATATTCCGGCAATAATGCGATTTCGGCGTGGGAATAGTTGAGGTTGAGGAGATGTATTAAACGGCATTTCCGCAAAAATGCATCCTTTTTTTATTATTTCATTATATAGTTTCAGATTTTCCTGTGGATAAGCAATATTTATACCATTAGCTAAGATTGCAATTGTTCCTTTTGCTAGACTACCAATATGTGCGCTAGCGTCAATTCCTCGTGCAAGCCCAGAAACGACGACTACGTCCTTTTCGCTTAATTCTTTGCATAGCGAATTGCAAAACTTGTTTGCATGTATTGATGCATTTCTTGCCCCGACGACAGAAATTATGTTTTTCTTATAAAAAGATAAAACTTTTTCTTTATCGCCCAAAAAAGAAAGGACTGGCGGAGGATCCGGAATGTTTCTTAACAATGGAGGAAACAATTCGTCTTCCAAAAATATGAAACGCGCTCCTATAGATTTCATTGCTTGAATTTCTTCATTAATTTGTTCATCTGAACATAAAGCAATGTTTTTACTTGAATTTTGAGAGAGTTTTGGAATAGCCCGTAGAGCTCTTTCCCCACTTCCATAGGTATTTATTAGATTCCAAAAGGTGGATGGACCTATAGATTCGCTGCGGGCTATTTTTAATCGCGCAAATTTTTCTTCTTTCGATAACACAGTTCAATCCTTTAAAGCGCAAAGATCGAATTGTTGCGAGCCCTAGATGCGCAACTCCTCGTTATTCAAGATTCGTCTTATGTTTTCACGATGTTTTATAATAATTAAGACGACTATACAGATTAAAGCACATAATTGATTAAAAAAATCCAAATGCGACGTGTATTTTATATATCCGAATATAAACAAGCTAGATATTACGCTGACTAATCCGGAAACTGAAGAAATCTTTGTAATGAAAAATGTAAAAATCCATAGCGTCCCAGAAATCAAAAAAACAAAAATATCCAATGAACATAAAACCCCCAAATAAGTTGCGATTCCTTTTCCTCCGTTAAATTTCAGCCAAACTGGGAAGATATGTCCTATGACTGGAGCCATAATAATAACCAAATTTAATATTTCCGATTCGGTTTGCAAGAGATAACACGCCGTAAGACCCTTGGAAAAATCAAAGAAAAAGGCCATTCCTCCCAGGATTTTTCCCTGAGTTCTTAGGACATTTGTTGCGCCTATATTTTTGGAGCCGCTGCTTCTTAAATTTCCATTCCCAAATAAATTAGAAAAAATTAATCCAAATGGAATCGAACCTAGTAAATATGCAAACGCTGGATAAAAATTTTGCATCATTGCCTCATTGTTTTCTGTCGTAAATTTTCATATAAAGAAATCGTTGCAGCCTGAGCTGCATTTAACGTTTTAAAATTACTGAAATGCGGAAGTCGTACAAGAAAATCACAA